>CALJKZ010000488.1 GCA_937983085.1 uncultured Gemmatimonadales bacterium | reverse complement strand
CGGCCGCGCGCGCTTCTGCGGGTGCCCGACCGCGCGGCCGCGCGGGGGCGCCAGGCGGGCTCGCCATCCTGGGCGCGTCGCCGCCGACCAAACACCGAAGGAGACGACGACGATGACGGTTCTCGCTGCGATCACCAACGGCACGGACACCTGGGTTGCCGCGGACCTGGCGGCGTCCAACCACCACGACCTGCCCTACCGGGGGCGCGAGCTGGCCGTGCAGGGGGAGTGGGGCATCGGCGCCGCCGGTGAGCCCTGGGCCATCGAGCTCGCCCTTGACGGCATCGAGTCCGACGTCTGGTCCCAGGCCAACCCCCGCGTCTTCATGCGGGCGTGGTGGCGTGTCCTCCGGCATGCGGGGTGGAGCGTCAACCACAGCTGCGATGGTTCGGCCCCGGGCTTCAACATCCACGGAGTCCTCGCCCGCGCTGGCAGGCTGTGGGCCTTCCACGACGACGGCTTCCCCCACGAGATCGAGCTCGGCCGGTTGGTCGCCCGTGGCAGCGGTGACGACGTCGCCCTCGGGTACGGCTGGGCCGTCAGCCAGATCAAGCCCGGCATGCGGAGCTTTGACCTCGTCGCGAACGCGGTGCGCGCGGCATGCGCGCTGAAGCCGTCGTGCGGAGTCGGTGTCGACCTGCTCCACATGGGTCGGGGCTCCACCCCATCGGTGCGCCGCCTCGACGGAGATTGTTGACAGCGCTAGCGAGTGCTAGCTAGCACCCTGCCCGGAGGTCGAGATGGTCAAGTACATGGAACAAGGCCCGCTCGGAGCTGTACGCGACGAGCGTGACGGGTTCGTCGACCCCCTCGAGCAGACGCGCCAGATCGGTCCGGAGTACACGGACCCGGCTTGGCGCATCGCCGTCGCCAGACGCTTCTGCGCCTACGTCGACACCATCGACCTCCGCGGCGGCCTGGCCATGTGGTCGTCACGTCTTTCAGCGGACCCGGCGCCTCCGTTGCTCCCTGGGTTCGTGGTCGTGCGCTTCACCTTCCGTGTCGCTGACCGGAACTCGAAGCGCCCCCGGGGGGAGTTCCCCGACCTGGAGACCATCCCCCTCGGGGGCGGCATCGCCATCTCCCCCCAGAACTGCGCGGGGACGTGGCGTCCCGAGATCATCACGCTGGTCGCCAAGGACAACATCGACGTCGCCCGCGCCGTCGCCCAGTCGCGGGCCGACGAGGAGGACGTCTTCGCCGCGCTCGCGATGGAGCAGATCAAGAAGGTCCTGCTCCACGAGATGGCCGAGTCTGTGTGGCGCAACGACGTGTTGCTCAAGGACCCCCACCGAGGAGACAGGACATGACGCAGGCCTCCACACCGAGGAGCCGATCCGCGGCTCAGGAAGCGCGGACCAAAGACCAGCTCGAAGCGTTGGCGCAGGCCTTCCCCGACTGGGAGTGGTACGAGGCCGAGCTTCGCATCTTCGCAGACGGCGAGGGTGGTCAGGGCGACTGGCGGATCCGGCACAAGGGGAGCAACTTCCCGGGCTGGCTGATCGAGTACAGCGCTCCGGACCAGGAGCTCGGGCTCGAGGCCAACACCAGCGTCGACGACCCCGAGGATACGATCAGGGTCTGCCGGTCCTTGCTCGCCGCGGCGCGCGCCTTCTCGCGCGAGCTCCGGAGCGAGCTGCCTCCGATGACCCTGTCGTACGCGCGCCGCGTCGTGGACGCGCTGTCGAGCCTGTACTTCGAGCACATGGGGCTGTCGCGCGGCGAGCCCACGGCGTCGGACGTGTTGCTTGAGGAGACGCTCCCGCGCCTGCTCGAGGCCTGCGACCTCGTCCAGTCCTCCCCCGGCGAGAAGACCGAAGACGGGGAGAGGCTTCCGGTCGTGCCAGCTCACCGCCTCGTCGCTGCCCAGTACGTGGCGGCGCACTGGGAGGGCGGACCGCTCACCGAGGCGAACATCGTCACCCGCGTCGACACCCGCGTCGTCGCCGTCGCAGACGTTCCCAAGAGTTCTGGGGAGATGCCGAGGTTCTGGGCCTCTTTCTGGGTGGCCCTCGACAGCTGGGAGATCCCGGCCCGCCCGCGCGGCGTGCTGGGCTACTGGAAGACGGGCATCCGCGATACCCTCGCCGGACCCGAGGCGTCCGTCGTCGCACTGATCGAGGCCCGCGACGAGTGGACCGCGAGGCGCCTTGCGCGCACGTGGGGGAAGATCGAGGAGTGGCGGTTCTGCCAGGAGAAGCCGCCGGGATGGACGCCGGGCGATCGCTTCGCCATGCCGACGGTCCAGCGCTTCGTGGCTGGCGACCGCGTTCACGTCTACCGCTACATCGACGGCGAGCGCGCCGGGTCGCCGATCGAGGCGGCGGTCGTCGCCGTCCGTCACGAGTACGGAACCGCCGGCAACCGTACGGTCGTCGAGGTCTCCGACACCGCGGCCCAGGGGAAGGAGAAGACGGTCCATCGCTTCAACGCCGAGACCGGCATCTCGGAGAGCGGCAACCGGATCCTGGTCGAGGCGTCGTGATCGGGCGGATTCTGCACTGGGTGAAGCGTCGTCGGTGGCGCCATCGCCGACGCTGCGAGGGCTGCGGTGCGTACCCGACCTGCGTCTTCGAGGTCCAGAACCGGCGCATCCGCTCTTGCGACACCTGCCGTCGAGTCAACGCGGCCCTCTGCACGCTGGGGCACGTGCCCTTCGACGTCCGGCCGCTACACTGAGGAGAAGCCCACATGCCGAAGAAGTACAAGCTGGCGGTGAAGACGAACCCGCAGGCCAAGCGCGTCGAGTTCGAGATCCTCCCGTCGGAGCGTCTCGACGAGACCCGGTTCGACCCTGATGGGAAGCGGACCGTGACGATCCTCCAGGAGTTCAAGTTCAACGGGCAACGGTGGGTCCTGTACGTCTGGGACGCCGAGGATTACCGGTGGCATCACCGGGTCCAGGCGACGACCCTCTACAACTTCGACAAGCGTTTCGGCGGCTGGAAGGAGATGGACCAGTGAGACGACGTCGCTGCGACGCCGGCGAGGTCTTCGCCGTTGCTTTCGTCCTGGTCTTCCTGCCGGCGGTCGTCGGCGGGGCCCTGGTCGAATCGGTCAAGATGGAGCGGACGCGATGGAGGAACGGATGGCGCTGAACAAGAAGATGGACGACCTCGTGGTCCAGGCCCGCGCGGTGATCGAGATGGCCGGCGGCGACTGGCTCATGATGCGGGAGATCGCGAAGGACATCGGCGTCGCGAAGGGGACGATCGGCGGGAAGCTCGCCGCGACCGAGCTCGACGCCGACCCGAACGTGGAGTACCGACTTGCCGTCGAGCCGGAGAGGCCTCGGGTCCCGAAGGTCTTGCCCGACGTGAAGATGGCGCAGTGGCGCTGGGTTGGACCGAAGGGCCGCCGACACTCGAAGCTGTTGCTCGACCTGTACGACAAGGCGATCGACGAGGTCCTCGTCGACGAGCCGACCCCGCTGCCGGCCGCCCATGTCGAGCGGGTTGGGCGCCAGCTGCTCGAGAAGCTGAAGGGTGTCCGGCTCGAGTACCAGATGGACGTCTCGGCGCCGGCCTACGAGATGGCGGCTCGTGGCTGGCCGCTCCGCGTGATCGTCGAGAAGGCGGACACGTCGGGCCCGTACAAGGTCAGGTTCCAGTTCGGGCCCGACGTGGCGCAGGGCGTCTGGCCGGTCGAGACCGACCCGCATTAGGACTTGAAATGTCCGAAAGCGTGTGACAATGTGTCATCCGCCCTGTGTCTGTACCCATCACCTGGAAGGAACCATGCCCGAAATCGTGAACGCCGAGGGCCGTCCGCCGCGCTACTACATCGCGTCGGGGCTCGAGAACCACGCCGCGGTGCGGAAGATGCACAAGGCGCTGGGCTGGGAATGCACGTTCGACTGGACGGAGCACGTCGAGGTTGACGCCCTGGGGTGGCCGGTCCTCACCGACGACGACGTGTCCGCCGGCGGCGACCATGCGGTCCTGCTCGGCGAGGTCGCGATCGCCGAGATCGCCGGTGTGATCATGGCCGATCTCGTGATCGTCCAGCTGCCGGGTCTGTGCGGGACGTACGCCGAGCTCGGCGCCGCCCTGGCGACGGGGACGCCGGTGCTGATCGTGAACGCGCCGAACGGCGCCGGGATGAAGCGGGCGCTCTCGTTCCACGAGCACCCGATGGTCACCCGGGTCCCCTACACCGCGGTCTGGGACCAAAACACCCAGGAGCCGAACGAGCTGCGCTCCGTGGCGTTGGAGGTCCTCGATCGCCATCACGCCGGGATGCTGGAGCCGGTCATGACGATCTCGGATGGCGACGGGACGATCTCGAACATCGACGCGATCGCGGCCGGGATGAAGGCGCTGGCCCGCACCTACTGGACCGACATCGAGAGGGAGTGCGGATGAAGATCATCTTCCGACGCGCGCCGCAGGCCGAGGTCGTCGACCCGCTCGAGGGAATCGAGCTCCCGCCCGGGTTCGAGTGGCCGGAGGAGATGGACGAGTCCCCGGAGGAGTCCTTCGAGGCCGTCGTCGTGCTCGAGCACGACGAGGAGATCAACCCGGAGAAGCTCGTCAAGGCCGCGTACGAGTGCGCGCGCAAGCGCGTGGTCACCTTCGACCTGATCTGGAAGACGAAGGCGCCGGCGTTCCAGTGTCGCTTCCCGATCGAGTCGATCCACATCGTCGCCGACCCGCACGGCGGCGTCGAAGTCATGGTCGCGATGGCCCGGGCGATGCTCAGAAGCGCCCGCAAGAAGGGCTTCGACAAGTCCATGTTGCCGGCGCAGATCGCCAGCATCATCCCCGGCGCCTTCTACGGCGGCGCCATCGACAACTGAGGAGGTCCCGTGGAGTCCGGAAACATCTACGTATTCGCGGTCGAGCAGTCCGGCTCGACCCTGGTCCTGCGTCTCGTGGCGCCCAAGCCGACGGAGCCCGACCCGAGGATCGCACAGCCGAAGGAGGGGTTCCCGCGCCGTGACGATGCGGACGCCTGGGTCGACGATGCGGACGCCTGGGTCGAGAAGGCCGTCGAGGCGGACCTCATGGGTCCCGGCGAGCCCTATCGGCTCATGCGCTGCGTCGGCGCGGAGTTCGACTTCGAGAAGGTGACGGTGAGGCGCACCCGGTGAAGACGACGGAACGCAACACGAGGCTACGGGGCCACATCCTCCGGATGCTCCGGCACAAGATCATGACGGCGCGCGAGCTCGCCGCCGCCATCGCCGTCGACGATCCCGAGCTGCGTGCCGCGGCGAAGGGGGCGAAGCCGGAGCGGAAGTGGGGGCGCTGGGTGCGGAACAACCTGTCGCACCTGGTCCACGTCGAGGAGTCGGTGGAGCCGGTTGGCAAGTCCCCGACCGACCTGCGCCAGAGCCTGTACGACCTGACCGAGAAAGCTGCGGGAGAGGCGGAAGCCGAGGCGGTGTAGGAAGCCCCGGGTCGGCCCCGAGAACACCCTCTCTCGTTGCGGTCGGCGCCCAGACATTCACAGCCTGGGCGCCGACCACCCTTACCCCTGTGAAGACGGCGCTGAAGGAGGCATAGCGTGATTCTATCCATACCCGGTGGTGCAGCGGGATCGCCGGAGGTTGGCGACATCTGGAAGCTGAGCGACGGCCGATGGCTCGTTTTTGACCACGATTCGGGGCTCCAATTCGGATGGACGTACTCCGATGGGACCCGCGCAGGCGCCCACTATCTCGCTGCCTTCTGGGAGCACCTCAAGGAGCACGACGCGAAGCTCTTGGCTCGTGATGACGGCACCTGGTCCTGGCCCGCGAACGGACGAAAGGGTGTTGGCCCTTCCGGCAACGAGTCGATCCACTGGGCAACGAACAGGCTGGCGCGGCTCGAAGCCGCGCCCGAGGAGATGCTCGAGGAGCTGACGCCGTGAGCACGCGCTACACCGGCCCTCGTCGCTCTGCGCCCTCTGCTCGCACCGTCGCGGCCGTGCGCAAGGCCCTCGACAAGATGACGCCCGAGGACCTCGACGACATGGCGATCCGGAAGGAACTCGACAAGATGCTCGTCAACTCGCAGTTCTTCACCGTGTTCTCGTTGCTCCTGGCCATCATCGGCTTGCTCGTCATGCCGTTCGGGGTCAGGGCCAGCGTCCCGTGCCTCGCCGCGGCGCTCATCAGCTTCGGCGCCGCGCTGCGTCGGGGGCCGAAGCTCTGGCGACTCGCGATGCGTCGTGCGCGCGAGAGCCTGTTCGCTCGGCCGCGCCGTCGTCGCCGCCGCATCGCACGCATGGTCGAGCTCGAACTGGCGGAGGCCGAGTTCGAGGCAGTGAGCGCCGAGGGTGCCCGGGGCACTCTCGAGCTCGTAGAACCACCCACCCCGGAACCCTTGTCCGACGAGCGGCCGCTCGTCGTGGAGGTCGAGAAGCCATGAACGAGCCGATCATCGTACCGCCGCCGGATCCGCATCCCGGCGACGTCCACTGGAAGAAGGGGGCGCCGCCGCTGGCCGACCTGAACGATCTGCGGGTCGTGGAGGTCTGGTGGGCCCTCGTCGAGGTCTACGCGGACACCGACGAACACACCGTCGTCGGGCTCCGCCAGATCGACTTCGAGCCCACGCGCTGGGCCATCGTGATCCCGAGCCGGGACTACGAGAACGCGGAGCTCGCCTTCGAGTCGACGACGGGCGCCCTTCCGATCCTTCCCCAGGCCTGCGAGATCATCGCCCACCACCCGAAGTGCGTCTGTCCGCCGGAGGTCGTCGAGACCATCAGCGACGAGATCACCGCGCGGACCCCGGCGGTGCCGGCGGCGGTCCGCCGCGAGGCGGCGGCACGCGCCGCGCAGCTGGCGCGGTACCCGGAGAGTGCGAAGCTCTCCGCCGTCATGAAGAGGTCCCAGGCTTGCGGGGAGTTCATCGACTGGCTCGCGGAGAACCACGGGATCGAGCTGTCCGACGGGCATGGACGTCCGGTCATGCGTCCGGTCCGTGATCTGCTCGCGGAGTTCTTCGAGATCGACCAAGCAAAGGTCGAGGCCGAGCGTCGCGCGATGCTCGACGAGCTGTCTGCCCAGGCCGACAGGCCATGACCGACGGCAAGGACCTGGCCGGCGATGACTACGCCGGCGGCTACCTCCAGGCGATGGAGGACGTCGTCAGCGGCGGGATGCTCATCGTGGCCAGGCTCCGTGCCGAGAACACCATCGATTCGCTGTTCGAGGCCCAGACGATCGAGGGCTTCCTCGAGCGCGTCCCCGACTTCGTCAAGGCCGGCCGCCGGCGTCTCAGAGGTGACACATGATGACCATCAGGGCGAGCGCCCAGAAGATCCTAGACCACTGGAAGAAGTTCGAGTGGCGCCATCACGGCCTCGGCATGCTCCAGGCCGAGTTCGACTACCACCACCGGGTCCACATCTGGCACCCCGACCTCCGGATGGCGGCCGTGGACGAGCCGTTCCGCGACGTCCACGACCACCGCTTCGACCTGCGATCGGACATCATCACCGGCGAGATCCTCGACATCTCCTACGAGGTGGTGACGCGCCCCCCTCCGGGCAGCTACGATCGCGCCCAGCGCTTCGCCGCTGGCGCGTTGGAGGCCGCTGGCGCATGGGCGTTCTCGAAGGCCTGGGCCATCGTGAACGCCAAGGCGCAGGAGAGCCGGATCGCAGCTGGGGAGCCGGTGGTCGAGAAGCTCTGCGACGTCTGCGTGCGCGAGACGGGGTCTCGGAGCTTCTGGGCCGGCCAGAGCTACACCATCGCGCGTCGGGCCTTCCACACGACCCGGATCGCTGGCCTCGCCGTGACCTGCGTGACCCGCTCGAACTTCGACACCGCGCCCGCGCGCGTGCTCGGGGAGATGCCCAGGTTCGCGATCACGTCGAGGAAGAACTTCGACGAGGTCCAGCCGCGTGTGCTCGAGCAGGCTCACGCGAGGCTGACCGAGCTCGCGGGGCCGAATCCGTGATCGTCTCCACGAAGGCGAAGGTCTGGATGGTGGGCGAGGACGACGACCTCGGACCCTGCGTCTGGATCCAGGGGCTCGACAGCAAAGAGAACATCGCCGGCGTCGCATGCCTGCCGGTTGGAACCATCGAGGAGGCGCAGGCGTTGGCGTGCATCCTCTACAAGCCGGTCCCCGTCGAACTCGACTCGGAAGGGGACCGGCAGCAGGAGCTGAACTTCGGATGAGCTTTGGAGCCCCGGTCGTCTACCTCGCGGCCTTTGCCGGTCGCAACTCCGAGGGTCACCACGGACCCGGCAACACCTACCGCATCATGGCGAAGCCGCGTCCGCGCTACGGCGAGCTCGGCGACGGATGGGTCCAGACGCTGATGCCGCGGCCGGACTGGCTCGACGCCGTCCGGTCCCGCCGGTGGAGCGCGGAGCAGTACGAGAACACCTGCCGGCGCCTGTTCGAGCGCAACGCCGATCGGCGCCTGCTCCTGCCGGGGCAGCTGCGGGCCGTTCTCTTGGACGGGTCGTTCCAGCTCGTCCAGGACGGCGACACCCTGTGCTGTTCGTGTGGCCGGAAGGCAGCGGCCGCCGGCCGCTGTCATCGCGTTTGGGCGGCGGACTACCTGATCGAGGCAGGCTGGCGCGTCATCCTCGACGCCCAGGAGGTCACGTCGTGAGGACCTGGGGCGACGTCGAGCCGATCATCATGTCCATCCATCCGGAGCACGCGGCGAACATCTACCAGGGCGACAAGACCTACGAGATCCGACGTGGCTGTCGGCACATCTTCGAAGGTGAGATCGTCATGCTCTACGAGACGGCCCCGGTCCAGGAGATCACCGGCGGCTTCGTCGCCGGCGCCGCCGTCTACCGGCGAGTCCACCGTGGTCACCGACACGACGCCTTGTGGGACGAGATCGCCTCCGGCGCCGGGGTGTCGCGCGCGGCCTTCGACCGATACCTGAGCGGAGCCACGAAGGCGACGGCGATCCCTGTCGTCGCGCCGATCAAGATGTCCTCGCCCGTTCCCCTCATGATGGGAGTCCGGCCGCCTCAGAGCTTCCTCCGGTACAAGTGCCGCGCCCTCGAGGACATCGTCGGCCGTGAGCGCGCTCAGGAGTTCCGCATCGGCTGGCAGGACCTCGTCGCTGCGAGCCAGATCGCCTTCTGATCTCTGCGTGGTAGCCTGACGACATGGCTTCGCACGTCCACGATTCGCGCCATGAGGCGCTGGCCTTCCTCGCCCACGTCTCCCGCGCGCGGGCCCGCGACGAGACGGATGATCTCGAGCGTCGGTTCCGCCGGATCGTCCAGCGACTGTGGGCGTCGAAGTGGTCGGAGATCGAGCCGGAGCTCCTCGCGATCGAGGCGAAGAACTACGGAGTGAGGCTCAGCCGCATCCGCGAGCAGATGCGCGGGTGGCTCACCGAGGACCAGGTCCTCGAGCTGACCCAACCGATGGCCGAGGCCTACGGCCGAGGACACCGCGTCGCCCGATCGGTCGAGGTTGATCGCTCGGTGATCACATCTCCGGAAGTTGATCACCGGGTGATCAGGTCCGTCGACGACGCCGAGCGGATGGTAGCTGCCGCGATCGGATCGCGTCAGGACTTCACCGTCGTCGACAAGCGCGCCGCGGCGTGGCTGCGGCGCGACGTCATGTTCTGGGTCGGCAACGTCTGGGACCAGCATCTCGGGCGGAAGATTTCCGACGCGGTCCTCGAGACCGTCGTCAGCGGGGAGCCCAGGGCGAAGACGACCGAACTCCTGAAGCAGCGGTTGTCGCAGTTCAACCGGCCCGACTCCTACTGGGACATCGTGGCCGCGGCGGGCCACGTGCGGGCTCGCACCATGGGCAACCTTCAGGGGTTCGTTGTCGCCGACGTCGCCGAGTTCGAGTTCGTCTCGATGGGCGACGAGAAGGTGTCGCCCATCTGCCGGGAGATGAACGGCAAGGTCTTCACCATGGAACAGGCGTCGAGCTTCGCGGCCGACGTCCTGAGTGCATCGAGCCCCGAAGACCACAAGCGGGCCTGGCCATGGCCGAAGCTGTCGGAGGTCCAGAACATGCCGCCCGAGGCGCTGGCGGCGTCGGGGATCATGGTGCCGCCGCTCCATGGTCGGTGCCGCTCGCGCATCGTGGCCCGCTCGTTCCGAAGAATATAGCAATTACGTACCGTTAGGACTCATGGATAAAAAATGTCCGAAAACGCTTGACTCGTTACGATGCAGTGCCTATGGTGTCCTCATGGTCGCAACGGCGGCTGTCTTTCCCAACTGAATAGAGGTCGACACCATGTTCGAGTTCCTTCTCGCGCTTGTTTCCGCCTGCGGCACCACCACCACGCTCCGCGCCCTCGACCGCCTCGGCTGGTCCCACGAACCCAACCCGTGGGACGAAAGCACGCCGAACGTGTCCATCCGGGTCAAGTGGGCGCCCACCGGCGTCGCTGGGATCGCGGTGGTTCGCTACCTGGATGATGCTCCCGCGACCGCGGCCATCCTCCCCGGAAGCGACCCCCAATGGGCGGAGGTTGCAAGCGCCATCGAGTCCCGGGAGTACATCTCCTGGCGACACCACGCCCGAGCGTTCTGCTAGCAGATCGGGCGCGCGTTGCCCAAGCAACGCCCGCCCGTGTCGATCTCTACCAACGGAGGTTCCACATGATGACGCGACTCGAAGTAGCGGAAGCCCTGTGCAAGGCGATCAACGACGAGCTGAACACCGGCTCGTGTTGGGGCTGGGAGGCGAAGGTCTGGACCGGCGGTGACAAGGTCCGCGTCTACGTCAACTCGACGAGCAGGGCACGCCGGAAGGCCGGCCACGCGGCGATCGTCTCGAAGGTCGACCTGGTCACCGGCGCCAAGGTCATCCGCATCACCACCGAATGGGAGCGCCAGCGCGGAACGCTCGACGGCATCGTCGAGCAGTTCGGGCAGGACTACGAGCAGAAGCTGAAGGAGCAGACCCCATGAAGAAGCTGACCAAGACCCAGGCCGTGGCTCTGCGCTGGCTCGGCGCCGCCCGGCTCGAGGACTCGACGGGCCCCAACCTCGGCACCTTCCCGACGGCGACCTCGAACGCCCTGCTCCGCGCCGGGCTCATCGTCAGGGAGACCCATCACACCGGGACCATCGTCTGGGCCCTCACCGACGCCGGGCGTTCCGTCCTCGAGGGGATGCACCAGGAGCACCGGCGCCGCCCGGCGCCTCGGTCGCCACACCGGGTCGCGATGTCGCGACGTGGCGCGCGCATCCTGGCGACGCTGGCGGGTTCGTTCCTGTGAACGTCCGGGACAAGATCGAGCGGGCCTCCGAGGCGGCCGCCGCCCACGACCTCCCGCTGGCGCGCGAGCATCAGGTCTCGCGCGCCTTCGGGCGTCGTGGGTGTGTCATGGTGCATGGCCTCGGAGACAACCGGGAGCCTCTCTGGCGGGTGCGTCTCGACCGCCATGGCATGGTCGATGACGTGCGGAAGTGGAACGAGCAAATGCGTTTGTTCACAAAGCCTTAGGCACCAACCGGATAAAAAATATCCGAAACGGCTTGACGCGTTGAAAGTTAGTCGTTATGGTCTACCCATGATGACGACGCACAACGAGGCCACCATGAACGCCAAGACCGCCGCCGCCACCGCCGAGTTCGCCAGCACCCTTCTCGACACGATGGTCGACACCGCAGCCGCCACCCTCGCGGCCGGCCAGGAGCCCAAGGACGTGTTCGAGTCGCTCCGCGACTGGATGTCCGATCGCTTGGGCTACTCGCCGCTGGCGGCCGCCAACATGGCCCGCCTGGTCCTCGCCAGCGTCTACAGCCGCGTCGGCGTGGAGGTCTACAGCGACGCCGACATCGACACGATCGCCGCCATCGTCCGGGCCAACTGACCCGGACCGCCGCCACGAGCTCGAGGCCGAGTTCAAGATCCAGCTCGAGGCCTATCAGGATGAAAACGGCGCCGTTACCAAACCGCAGACGATCGCCGTGTGGGATCAGGAACGCCACGCCGTCGAACTCTTGAGGATGCGTTCACGGCCGAGGACTTCGGCGGCGAGCGCTTCTAGTTCCGCGAGCGCGGACGCGCCCCTGACCCCCCGTCGGGGGCGTCCCGCGCCTTCGGAGCGCATCCATCCCACTTCAACGGAGGTTCCACCATGGCGGCATCCGCCCTTCCTGCGCCCGGTACCGAGCTCGGACCTTGCGAGCCGAGCTGCGAGCACCGCGACTGCGCGAACACCCGCCGCATGGCCGCGATCAACTGCGGCATCTGCGGCAAGCCGATTGGCTACGAGACCAACTTCTACAAGGCCGACGACGACGAGGGCTACACGAAGCTCGAGCACGCGCTCTGCGTCTGGAAGAAGGTCGACGAGAAGCGGTCGAAGTCGTGAGGTGCGAGGCGACGAACAAGACCAGGGGACGTCGCCGTTGTCGCCTGAAAGCGGAGCCCGGCTCCCGCTTTTGCTGGATGCACTCCGGCCGGCCGTTGCGGTCGGCCGGGTCGTCCGGCGTGTTGGCTGTCGAGCCATCGACGATCACCGGCGAGCTCGTCCGCGTGATCGTGGGCACGCTGAAGTCCAAGAGCCAGAACCGGAAGACGGGCGACGTCGTCCAGGTCACCTTCGCCCCCCACGCGACGGAGCCTCGTAAGGCTGGACGCAGTGGCGCCGACCAGGCCGTGTGCGGCGACTGCCCACACCGGCCGTCACACTGGGGCACGTGCTACGTGAACATCGGACAGAGCGTCCAATCGTCGTGGCTGTACTCGTCGACTGAGCCCGAGCCCGACGTCATCCAGCGCGTGCGGCGCCGGAACGTGCCCGTCAGGCTCGGCGCCTGGGGCGACCCGGCCTCGGTAGCCTTCGAGGTCGTCGCGCCGCTCCTGGACGCCTCTGAGGGGCCACGAGGACGACGCCGGACGTTCGGCTACACCCACCTGTGGCGGACGTGCGATCCACGATGGCGCGGTGTCGTGATGGCTTCCTGCGACTCCCCGGAGGACCGCGCAGACGCCAAGGCGAGGGGCTGGCGGACCTTTCGGGTGCGGCCTGTCGGGGCCCCTCTGGAACCTGGCGAGATCGAATGCCCTGCGACATCACGGGGAGGCCGCAAGACGACGTGCGCGAAGTGCCTGCTCTGCTCCGGCACCGGCGGCCGCGGGCTCGCCGACGTGTCGGCCGAGGTTCACGGGGCGTCTTACAGGCGCGCAACCTTTAGGAAAAACCATAGCGGACAAAAAATGTCCGAAACGGCTTGACCGAGGAGTCGGACGCGGTTACTGTTGGTTTGCGTTCGACGGAGAACGCACCAACCCACGAACGGAGGTTCCGACAAGATGAAGCCGATCACGAAGAAGGCCGCGAAGACGATGCTCAAGCTCTGCGCCGACCTGGGGCCAAGAAGGTCGACACCGACGAGACGTTCCAGGCCGTCCACGTCGACCGCATCGGCCCCAACCAGTACGCCGTCGCTCACTCCTTCGAGCAGAACGGGGACCTGGTCAGCGATCCGGACATGACGTTCCTTCGCCGCGGCGACGACTTCTACCCGCTGACGATTCAGCAGGCGTTCGGTGGCTACCGCCGCGTCGTCGAGCTCGACGGCGAGGGCAACACGACCGCGTGGGACCCGCGCGGGTACCGCGAGCTGCGCAGCTTCGCCGCCATGTGGATGAAGAACATCGAGTGGCAGCAGGACATCTGAGCAACCAGAGGCGGGGCCGTACGGCCCCGCCTCCCCAACCCACGAGGACCAGGTCATGAAGTACACGAACGTCCGAGCATACAAGGTCGCGCCCCTCTACTCAGGCACCTACCGCGAGTCGACGACGCGGCGCCGGGACGATGGGCGGCCCGCGACGATGATCCTGCCGCGGGAGGTCTTCAGCCTCGTCGACGGTCGGATCCTGGCCCGCTAACACGACCACGGCCCCGAGGACCTGAACATGCGGGAGGTCTTCTTCGACTCCGCGAACGACTTCCGCCGGGTCCACCCTTGCTCGACCTTCGACGGGACCGGCGACGCCGAGGGCTGCTTCGTCGAGGCGCCGGCGATCATGGAAACGTTCGCCGTCACGATCGACTGGGCGGAGCTCCACACCGCCGTTCACGAGATGGACGTGGCCCGACGCCGAGCCGGCTTCGGATCCCTTCCAGCCGACAAGCCCGGCGACGTCCTCGGTGGCGCGTACTGGCACGGTCACTACGAGGACCTGCCGGGGTTGCTCACGCTGGCGAACGCCACGAGCGCGATCGCGGAGGCCGCCTGGAAGGCGGTTCACGGTGCTCGGTACGTCGAGGGCGGGGTCGAGGTCGCGCGCCAGGCCTGTCGCGTCGCCATCGCCTGCTCGAAGGTCTTCGCTTTGCTCCACGCCGCGGGGCTGATCAAAGACCCGTCCTCGCGTATCTGCGGCACCGGCGATGGCTATGGCCTGACCGGTCTGCGCTGGCTCGCAGGCTCGCAGTACGACAGGGGCTGCACGTCCGAAGAGGTCGAGGTCTTCGCCTTCGGCGGCGATCTGCCGGCGGCGAGCTCCGAGGGGCCCTGGGCATGAAGCACCCAAGCGCACCCGCGACGGACAAGCAACTGTCCTACCTCGAAGCGCTCGCGCGCCGCGCCGGCTACCGCTACTCGAGCACGGCGATCAAGGAGGTCATCGGGAAGAACCCCGTGAACGGCCTGAACCGAGAGAGGGCATCCCGCGTCATCGCATTCCTGAAGCGCAAGGTCTCGAAGTGAAGCGGGACGGATGGACTCGCCTGTCGCCACCAGGTCGCAAGTGCGACACCTGGTGGCGGCACGATGCGACAGGGTGGGAGATCCGTCACTGCGGGCATCCGACGGCGAACTGGCCGTACTACGCGACCGACCCACGGCATCCTGAGACTGTCACGGTCACCCACAACGGGCTCGGGTTCTACAGCCTTCTCCACGCCTTCGAGTGCATCGACGGGGTGATCTCTGGCCGCTACGAGACGACCGACGAGAACTGCGTCGACGGCATCCGCCGCATGTCCTCTTACATCGCCCCCAGCAAAGGACGCGGCCGCGTGGTCTCTCACACCGACGGCCTCTGCGACGTCGAGGAGTCCGACTTCGGGCTCTGGACGGCGCTCGGGGAGGACCTCCACGTCATCGAGGCCAAGGAGCTCCTGAAGGAGCTCGTCAACGGTGTCTTCAGCCCGCCGGCCTGGATGCTCGCGGCATGAGCGAGCAACTCCAACTCTCCTTCGAGGCGGGCCCAGAGCCCGTCCCGCACGACCCTTGGGCGAAGTGGCCGATCGATGTCGCACCAGCCGACCCACGCGTCATCGCCGCCGTGAGGAAATCTGTCGATGACGCATACCGAGCGTCCAACCGGGGCGCCGGCATCTTCCGGGAGGCGATGCGCCTCTGGTGGCTGACATTGGACCGTTACCGGCTTGGCGCCGAGGAAGAGTACCTCGAGATCGTCGAGCGGATCGGACCTGACGCGACCCGCGCGCTGGCGCCGGGGTTCGCGGCTCTGCGAGAGCACTTCTTCGACACCGGAGGTTTCGCGGACGTCCTGGGCATCGTCTACCAAGAGGTCTCGAGCAACTGGGGCAGGTCCGCGCTGGGCCAGTTCTTCACGCCCTGGCCGATCGCGATGATGCTGGCCCGCCTCACCATCCAAGGCGAGGGCGGCTTCGAGGCACTGAAGAACGGAGACATCGTCAAGGTCTGCGACCCTGCATGCGGGTCGGCCGTGATGCTGCTCGCGGCGCGTGCCGTCGTCGCGTCGGAGCTGGGCCGGTCCGCCTCGAGCCGCGTGAAGTGCTACGGCCAGGACCTCGACGAGGTCTGCACTCTCATGGCGAAGATCCAGCTCCGCTTCGCTGACGAGCGCTACATGCGCAACCTGTTCATGACCCTGGCTTTTGAGCTGAAGGAGAAGAGTGGATGAGCTTCCCGATCGCCACGACCAATCGCCTCGGCGACGTGCGCTGCGTCAGCTGCGCTGGCCCGCACGCCGGCGAACCGGTCTTCGCCGACAGCTTCACCGACGACATCTGTGACATCTGCAAGCGCCCCGTCACCGCGCCGGAGAACCTGATCACGTCCGTCCTCAAGGCCGAAGGAGGGCTTAGCGGTTTCCAGGTAACGGCCCGGGCAGCGCGCGCGATGCGCGCAACGGGAGGGGTCTACAGCTTCGAGTCCATCCGGGAGGCCTTCAACAGGATGTACAAGGCCGGCCGGTTCGTTGCACGCTGGGACCGCGAAACGGGCGCGCGCGTCAAGCTGCTCTGGCTCAACCCCAAGTCCTGACACCAGGGGGCGGAACCTCCCCCGTGGGTCGTCCCGATGGCGCGGTTAGTGGGTTGCCGCGCCATCGGGACATTTTTTATCCGAAACGGCTTGACCAATGGCGTCAACGTCGCTATCTTCTCTGTGTGGCCGATGGGGGCCACGAAACCCACGAGGCACCATGAGCAACTCTCTCGCCGATGACATCGCCCGCGCCGCCCGGAAGGTCACCGTCATCGAGCCGGCCGAGGTCATCACCCCCGCCCGTTTCGAGGCCAGCCGCTCCCGCCGCATGAAGGCCGAGATCATCGGGCTCGGCAACAACACGGTCGTGCTGGACCGTTGGACCCGGATGGAGGTCGCCGGCAAGAGCCGGATCGGCACGGTCGTCGCAGCCCCGATCTTCGACGTCCGCTACCTGGCCGAGACCTACGGCTTCCGCGTCTACAACCTCGGCGAGGACGCTGGCCGTCCGGTCTGGTTCGTCGAGCACCGCCGCACCGCGATCGTCCGCGACTGAGGCGGCCCCCGGAACCGCCGCCTTGAACGCGCGTCGGTTCCAGCCTACTGTGCCCGGGAGGTTCTGTCTCCAGGACTTCACAGGGCCGCGGAAGGGCACCGGGACCCCACCGGCCCCATCTCGCACTTCCTCCGCCGTCCGGCTACGCGCAAGGCACGGCCGAACGGCGACCCCACAAGGAGACAAGCCATGCCTCGCACCCGCAAGTCCACGGTCGAACGACGGATCGAGAGCCGCGTCGGGAGCGGCCGGTACCGTCTCCGCGACGACCTCGACGAGGTCCGGGACATCCTGCACCAGTTGGACGACGACTTCGAGCTGCTCGAGGACTTCCTCGGGCCCGCCGGAACGACCCTGCCTGCGCCCTGGGCCACCGAAGACTCGTCGCCGGCCGGGTCCCCGACGATCGACTACGTGGTGGCGAAGGGCGGCCAGTTCCAGCTCGCCACGGACTCGCAGTCAGAGGCCCAGGCGCTGACCCTCTACTGGGACGACAACGAGATGCTCGACCCGACGGCGGGTCTCGTCTTCGAGTGCGGGTTCATCTGGTCCCCGGCCGGCGCCGCCGGCATCGCCGCGACGGACTTCGTCGTCGGGGTCGCCTCCGCGCGCAACGCGACGCTCGACGACATCGCCGAGCACGCGTGGGTGCGGGTCGACGGCGCGAACATGGACCTCCTGATCGAGGGCGACGACGGCTCGACGGACACGGACGACGTCGACACCGGCCTCGACATCGTGAAGGACCAGCTCTGCCGAGTCCGGATCGACTTCTCGACCCTGAGCGCCGTCCAGTTCTACATCGACGTCGGCGACGGGAACGGATGGCGGACGATCAGCACCACGATCGACCTGTCGGCGCTGACCTCGTCCGACCTGCTCCAGCCGTTCATCGAGCTCCAGCGCGCGAGCGGCACCGCGGTCGAGGACCTCCGGGTCGACTACGTCCGGGCGGCGATGACGCGATAACTCTGGCGCTGCCGGAGTGACCTTGCTACGGTTGCCGGGATGCAGCGTGGAGCGGTCTGGTAGCTCGCCGGGCTCATAACCCGGAGGCCGTTGGTTCGAATCCAACCGCTGCAACCACCGAAGGCCCGCTCGCCACCATGGCGAGCGGGCCTTCGCGCTTGACGGCTCGGGCGCCGATCCGCATCTTCGGGCCATGGCGGACGTCTACAGGACGGTCGTGCGTGGCACGGCCAGGATCATCAAGCGAGCCGAGAAGAACGGCCGGCGGGTCGTCTACGGCGAGGTCATGATCCCGGCACCCCGTCTCCGCAAGGGTGACCGGGTCAAGGTCGAGGACCTCGCCGGCCGGATCCACTATGACGGTGGGTTCATGGTCCGCGAGGAGATCGTCAAGCTCGTCGACGTCTTCGCGGCGAAGCGGCCCGACGTCGACATCGAGCACGACGGGACCCCGATCGCAGCGACGGTCGCGGAGAGCTTCATCGCTGGCGGACCAACGGGCGAGGCCTGGGCACCCTGGACGACAGGGGCCTGGGTCGTGGGCGTCCAGATCCACGACGAGGAGACCTGGGAACGAATCGAAGAGGGCGAACTCGTCGGCTTCTCGATCCAGTTCATCGTGAAGCAGCGCAAGGTTCCGGTGCTCGTCGACTTCCCCGATGGGAAGTCGAAGAAGGTCGTCCTGGTCGAGTTCTACAACGCCCGGCCGCAGTTCCTCTCGCTCGTGTCGGACCCGGCGACGGGCCAGGGCTGGAAGCTGCTAGACCGAGCGGTCCAGCGGCTGCCAGCGGCCCGCATCGTCGAGCGCGATGGATGGGACGCCGGCGCGGCACTGGACAGGGTCAAGGCCTGGGCGGGTGACGACGGTGATCGCCTTCGGCGGGCTCACGCTTGGTACGACGAGGCGCGACACGAAGGAGCTCTGATCGCGGACGTTGAAGAGGGGGAGCTGGTCATCGTCCGCAGCGCCGTTGCGGCCGTTGTCGACCAGGCGGATGAACTCGAGGACGTCGAGGTGTCTCGTCTGGCAGGCCAGCTCCAACGGGTCGGACTTGCGATCCCGGATGATGATCGGGCATGTTCCGTGACGAACACTGACCGCGAGGACCTGACGATGCCGAAGCGACGCCGTCCGATGCTCGAGAAGCTGCGCAAGGCCTCCGGCCTCCCCACGAGCGATGACATCGAAGACACGCTCGACCTGACGACGTACACGCTCGCGTGGCGCACCGGTGAGATGGTTCTCGTCGGTCCGTCGGAAGACGTCGTGCCGCTGAAGACCAACGACGACGGGCAGCTGTTCGCGGCGCCCGAGGATGGTGAGCGCATCGCCATCCAGATCGAGGACGGGAAGGTCGTCATCGAGTCGAGCGGCGCGGAGACCAGCGACGACGGCGATACCGACGACGCCGCGTCCGAGGCCGGTGCCGCGGAGACGGATGGCGCCAGCGACGACGGCGAGGCCAGCGACGACGGCGAGGCCAGCGACGACGGCGACGAAGGCGGCGAGGCCAGCGACGACGCGACGGCCAGCGCCGGTGACGACGGCGCCGAGACGGACGAGGGCGCCAGCGACGACGAGGGCGCAGAGACGGACGACGACGCAGAGACGGACGAGGGCGACGGTGACGACGGCGCCGCAGAGACGGACGACGCGACGGCCAGCGCCGGTGACGACGGCGCGGAGACGGACGAGGGCGCCAGCGACGACGGCGCCGACGCCGAGGTCGGGCGTGGCATGGCGTCGCCGAAGTTCCTGGACAACCTCGCCGAGATCGACCTGACGAACCAGCTCTGGCGGGGCTGGGACGCCTTCCAGGCGACGATCCGCGCCTGCAAGGAGACGGACACCCCGCGCGCTGCGATGAAGCGCGCGATCATGGACTTCGGCGGCTGGCTGAAGAAGTGCGCCGAGAAGTACGCTCCGGAGGAGATCGAGGACGGCATGCTGTTGTCGCGCTGCACCGGAGAGGCGCCCGCCGAGGGCGCCGACCCGGCCGAGAAGATCCGGACTGCGTCGAGCATGGCGAGCCTCGCGGCGAAGCAGGCCGAGGCCGCCGGTGGCAAGCTGCCGCCAAAGCGGCTCGAGGTCTTTCGGGCGGTGCTGGGAAGCATCGACACCACCCTGGCCCGGGACGAGAAGCCCGGGCCCGCCGACGACGGCAAGGGCAAGCCCGCGGGCAAGCCGAAGCCGAAGTCCAAGGAAGTCAAGCGGTCGGAGCATGACGCCACGACTGCGATGGTCGGACTCTTCGAGGAGATCCTGGACGAGGTCGACGAGCTCAAGACCGAGGTCGCACGGCTCAAGGGCACTCGCGTGTCCTCGAGCGCCAGCGGGGACGATGACGTCCCGGTGCGACGGTCGAAGGGGCGCGGCGGCCGCACCGAGGCCCGTGCG
>CALJKZ010000487.1 GCA_937983085.1 uncultured Gemmatimonadales bacterium | reverse complement strand
ACAACCTGCCCGCCACGGTCGGCACCGAGTGTCGCATGCTCTACGACACCGTGACCCTCTATTTCGGCTGTGTCGCGATGGATCCGGCTCCCGACGAGATCCGCGCCCACCTCGCCGAGCGGGACGACCGCGCCAGAACGATTCAAGACGATCATATCGTCTTTCTGCTGGACCCCTTCAACGACGAGCGCCGCGGTTTCGAATTCCGCGTCAACTCCCTGGGCGTGCAGATGGACGCGATTCTCAGCCGAGCAGAGGGAATCGAGGACTTCTCGTGGAACGCCGTATGGAACTCGGAGGTGGTCCGGACGGACGACGGGTACGTCGTAGAAGTGGGGATCCCGTTCAGCTCCCTGAGGTTTCCACGGACCACGGGTGTGCAGACCTGGGGACTCATCATCGATCGCTCGTACCCGCGAAGCGTGCGTCGACGTATGCGTTCGGCTCCACTGGACCGAAACACCACCTGCCTGCTCTGTCACGCCAACAAGATCACGGGCTTCGTGGGGATCGAGCCCGGGGGCGCCGTGGAGATCGTCCCGACGCTGACGGCGAGTCGGTCCGAGAGACGCGATCCCTTCCCGGGGGGTGAACTCGTCGCCGACCCTCGGACGGATTTCGCGGACATCGATCCGGACGTGGGTCTGGACGTGCGCTGGGGTGTGACGACGGCGCTCAGCCTCAACGCCACCGTCAATCCAGACTTCTCGCAGGTGGAGGCCGACGTCGCCCAGCTCGCGGAGAATCGACGCTTCGCCCTCTTCTTCCCCGAGACGAGACCCTTCTTCCTGGAGGGCGCGGATTTCTTCCTCACCCCTCTTCAAGCGGTCTTTACGCGCTCCGTCGTCGACCCTGACGCCGGCGTGAAGCTGACCGGAAAGGAAGGATCCAACGCGGTTGGCTTCTTCGCCGCCCGCGACGCCTCCACCAACCTCCTCTTCCCGTCCAACCAAGGATCAGCGGCTGGATCGCTGGCACAGGAGGCCTACAACGCCGTAGCCCGTTTCCGGCGGGACGTCGGTCCGGCGTCGAATGTGGGTGTGCTCTACGCGGGACGCTTCGGCACGGGGTATCAGAACCAGGTATTCGGTGCCGACGCCTTCCATCGGCTCACTCCGTCCAACTCCGTGCGAGTGCAGGTCCTTCGGTCCACCACGGACTATCCGGATCAAATCGCCAGCGACTTCGGTCAGGCGACGACGACCTTCGGCGACTGGGCCTTCTTCGGGGCCGTCGATCATTTCAGCCGGGACTGGGTTGCGTCGGTGAGCTACCAGGAGCTCGGCAGCGACTTCAGGGCGGACGCCGGCTTCGTCCCCCGAGTCGACACGCGGGTCTTCGATGGCTCCGTCGGTCGCGTCTTCACCGGATCCGCAGACGGGTGGTTCACCCGGATCGAGACGACGGCACTCTACCAGCGAACCGAGGACCAGGAGGGGACACTCACCGACCAGCGCTACGGTGCCGAGTTGCGCTATCAGGGCCCGAGCCAATCGACGGTCGTAGTCTCTCCCACGCGCAGAAAGCTCCTCTTCCGGGGCGTCACTCACGACCTCAACCGCCTGGAGGGCAATGTCGAGGTCCGCCCCTCTGGCTCCTTCACCTTCGGATCGGTCGTGCGCACCGGCGACTTCGTCGATTTCCGAAACAACCGCAGGTCCTTCGGACTGGTCCTCACACCGAACACGAGCTTCTACCTGGGAAGCCGATTGGCCACGACCCTCGCGCTCACCCACCAGCGACTCCGGCACGAGGGCAACGCCGTCTTCACGGCCAACCTCGCCCAGATTCGCACGCTCTACCACTTCAATGTGCGGACGTTCGTCCGGGCCATCGTCCAATACCGGATCATCGACCGCGTGGCAGCCCAGTACGCGGACCCCGTGGACCCCCGGTCGGAGCAGTTGTTCACCCAGTTCCTCCTCTCGTACAAGGTGACGCCCCAGACTGCCTTCTTCCTGGGCTACACGGACGGCCAGGAAGGCTCGGACGCATTCGACCTCACCACACGGAGCCGCACGCTCTTCCTCAAGGTCGGATACGCCATCCAGCCGTAGGCGGAGTCGCGACGCCCTCGGAGGGCACGGCGGGCCCCCGGCCCGACCCTCGGTGTGGACTACGTCAGGAGTCGAGCTCCGCGATGAGCGCGTTCGCACGTCGAAGCCGCGTGCCCAGAACGGCTTTGTTGCACTCCTGTATCTTGATGTCTATGGTGGTAGTGTCCCTATCGAGGCGCATGAGCGCCTCGTAGGTCAGTTTGTATATGTCCACCGGGTCGGTGGCTCGCACCCCGGCCGATCGCGGAAGTCCGTCGATGAGGGCGATCTCGCCGATGACCGTACCCTTGGCCACCGTCCCGAGCCTCCGGTGGCGTGCCTCGCCCGGAATCGGGACCGTGATATCCGCCGTGCCCCGCCGGAGGAGGAAGAGCGAACGATCCGTATCACCGACGTTGAACAGGAAGTCCCCCCCGTCGAACCACCGCTCCTCGACGTAGGACTCGAGGACGTGCGACTCGGAGGGTTCGAGACCCCAGTCCGCGGCGAACATGTCCAGGGTCCAGCCCTCTTCGTCGAACTCGTCGGCCCCCAACTTCATGAGCAGGCCGTCCTCGAAGTATTCCAGTGCCCGGTCGGTGCTCTCGAACATCCGCGCCTCGGGCACCCCGTTGAGGAGAAGATCCTCGGCGATCTCCGGCCTCAGCCGGTCGGGCATCACGAAGCTGAAGCCCAAGGTGGTTCCCCGACTGCGCAGGCGGCTGAAGGTCTGTCCGAGCACCTTGAACCCCGTGGCGTCCACGTCGCGAACCCGGCGCAGGTCGAAGATCACGAAGTCCGCCCCCGCTTCCGCCAACTCCTCGGCCCGGGAGGCGAGGGCATCGGACGAACCGAAGAAGATGGTGCCCTCGAGTTCGAGCACCGCGATCCGGTGACCCTTCTCTTCGAGGATGCGCGTCGTCTCCGAGTCTCTGCTCTTCGCCGACCGGACGGTGGCACCGGTGCGAATCCGCCGGATGGGTGAGCGGCTCATCTGGACCACGAACACCACCACCGACAAGACGACTCCGGCCCCGACCGCGGCCACCAGGCTCCACACGATGCCCACCACCACCACGAAGAGCATCTGCACGGTCGCAACCACGTTGTCCCGACGATCGGTGGCGTCGGGCCGGATGCTCTCCTTGAGTTGCCCGAAGCTCCAACGATCGAAGAGGGCCGAGGCGATGACCATGATGAGGCCGGCGATGGCCGCCTTGGGCAGGAGGGCCAGGGGTCGGGTGAGGAGGAGCATCAGCACCAGGACCGCGACGGCGTTCACGGCACCGGACATCCTGGAGCGACCCCCGGCACGGTGATTGACCACCGCCCTGGCGAGGATGCCACTCGTCGTGAGTCCGCCGAAGAAGGCGGACGCCATGGAGCCGATGCCCTGCCCCACCAGCTGATGGTTCGCGTCGAAGCGCCGGTCGGCGATGCTCTGGTAGCTGACCAGGGTGATGAGAGCGGAGATGGAATCGAGGACGGCGATGGCGAGAGCGCCCGACAGCAGGGCTGCCACGACGCCCAGGTCCACGCTGGCCACCAGGGCCGGAACGATGCTGCCCACGTAGTCGGGGCTGGGAACGACCGGGGGAAGCGCGCCGAGCACCGGGCCCAGGCGCGCCTCCGGGGCCAGAGCCGCGATGACGTAGTAGAGGCCACTCCCGGCAATGAGGGCGGCGGTGGGCACCGCTGGTACTCGAATGAGGCGACCACCCTTCCAGACGAAGAGGGCCGTGAACGCCGTCACCGTCAGCGTTGCCGGCTGGATCTGGCCAAGGTCGGCGAGAAACGCAGACCACGCTTGGCGGTCCACTCCCATGGACGGCCAGATCTGACGGCTGATCAGCAGAATGGCGGTGGTGTTGCGGATGCCGGCGACCACCGGGTACGGCATGAACTTGACCAGCCCCCCCACGCGGAAGGCACCCAGAAGCGTCTGGACGCTGCCGCTGAGGAGCACCGCGCCGAAGGCCAGCGAAAACAACAGACGCTCGCCGTCGGGGGTGGCCAGATCGAAGTGGCCGGTAGCGACCAGGGAGGTGAGCATGGCGGCGAAGACCATGGACGTCGTCGCCTTCGGACCGGCGATCATGCCGGGTGCGCTCCCGGTGAGGGAGGCCAACAACCCGGCGACGATGGAGCTCAGCATGCCCGCCAGAATGCCCTGGCCGGCATACTCCGGCCCGAGGGGCGCGAAGGCGATGACGCCGGCAGCTACGTTGCCCGGGATCGACACGACCGCCGACGCGACGCCCCCGGTGAGGTCTCCCGTTGTGAAGCGAACCCTCGACGACTCGGAAGGCATCGAGCTCCTCGTTAGGTGATCCGGAGGTTCCGGCGGCGCCGAACGCGAAGGTGTGGGTCCGACCCGGCTTCGCGCCAGCCATGGCGTGGGCGGCGACCGGGGTGCGCGGCAGCGGGTCTCACCCTTCGGTCGACGCAACGGTGGAGGGATGGCATGCGCGTAAACTGGCGACGTCGACCTTCGCGACCGTATTGTCCCCTGCCCTGGGAGCGGGGAGGACGGGCAACGCGTCGACTGCCGGAGGGATCACCGTGACCGCACCGCTCGAAGACGTCGTACGTCCCCGATGGCCCGGACTCGATCTGGACTTCCACCAGGCGCTCATGGAGGAAGGTCGGACGCCCGACGGCGAGGCCCTCCGCACCAAGGCCCAGGACCGCTTTCAGTTCGCGGAAGGCAAGCCCTTCCTCCTCGGCCCCGCCCAGATGGTGAAGGCCGAGTACTCCCGTCGCTTCCGCGACGTCACGGCCATGTACCACCGGGCCATCCAGGCCATCGTGGACGCTTCGTACGAGGACGAAGCGGTGCGTCGGGCCCTCTCCACACCGCCGGACCTCGCCGCTGATCTCAAGGCCGACCTGGATCCCCGTAACGCCAAGGTCCACATCTGCCGCCTCGACCTCATGCTGGACCCGGACGGTGGCTTCTGGATCCTGGAAACCAATGCCAACTGTCCCGGCGGCTTCGTCTTCTCGGGCATCTGCAACCGGGCATGGCGGGAGTTCATGGAGGAGCGTGGGTATCGGATGCCGCCCGCACTGGAGCACGAAGAGAAGGGATTCATGGCCAAGTGGTTTCTCGACGTCATCGCCGAGGACACGGAAGCACGTCCCGACTACATCGCGCTGCTCAGGGAAGAAGGGGGCAATCGACTGGAGCTGGGGGATTTCGCCAAGCACGTGGCCTGGGAAGGCATCGAGTGCACCGAGGTCGACCCCCGCCAGATCTGCTACGACCCTGCCCGCGGCCCCCATCCCACCGTCGAGGGGCGCCCCGTGACGCACGCGTATCAGAAACTGGGAATGCAGCCGTTCCAGAAGCACAGAAAGGACCTGGACTGCTTCGTTCACGCCGTGCGGGACCGAGCGCTCTTCGTTCAAAACGGACAGCGCGGTCGTTGGGTCGGTGACGACAAGCTGTGCCTCGCCATCATCTCCGACCCCGACTTCAGCTACCTCTTCGACGCGGACGACTACGAAGAGCTACAAAAGCACGTACCCTGGTCCCGCAACCTCCGCCTCGTCGCACCCGACGTGCAGGAAGAGGTCCGGCGGAACCGCAGTCGGTACGTCCTCAAGAAGGGTCTCGACACGCGCGGCAGAGGCGTGGTGGTGGGGACCGGTGTCACAGAGGAGGACTGGGACGTCGCGGTGCAACGCGGTGCCGACGAGGGATGGCTCGTCCAGCATTTTCACCCCACGTGCTGGGTGGAGCGGGACTTCGACGCACCCGCTCTTCAGCGTCACGACCTCGCGCTGGGCGCCATCAACGGACGCCTGACGACGCTCTTCATGCGCAGCAGCGGCGAACTCAGGGTGAACATGGCGCGGACCGGGCGCATGCACCCCGTTTTCATGGACGCCGACCCGGACGTCGCTGCATGAGCACGAACCTGCCCACACCGCCCGCCAGCGCCATCAGGTACCAGGCGACGGGGAGCCCCTCCGACTGATCGATGACGATCCAGCCCGCCTCCTGCGGTACGACGGCGAGGAAGTTGTTCAGGAAGTGCCAGAGCATCGCGGGGAAGATCGACCCCGTTCTGAGAACGACGACGGCCAGAACCACACCGATGAAGAATGTCGGGGCGAAGCGGAACAGGCTCACGCGGAAGACGGAGAACACCAGAGCGCTCAGCACCACCGGTGCCCATGTGCTCGAGAAGCGCTTCCTCAAGCCCGAGAAGAGCACGCCGCGGAAGGCGATCTCCTCGAGCACCCCGGGCATGACCGCGATGAAGAAGACCATCTGCCACAGCGGAATGTCCGCGACGAGACTCTGCCCGAACGACTCCAGCATCGACTCGGGCACGGGAAAGACGTAGCGGTTCACCACCTCGAACAGCCCGATCCCGAGGACGAGGACACTCGGCGCGCCAACCAAAACGGCGACCCAGTTGCGCCAGTGCGGACGGTGGAGTTTCAGGGTTTCCTTCGCGTCCAGCTCGTACCTGCGGAGGAGGAGAATGGACCCGCCCAGGAAGATCACCCCCAGGTTGACCACCACCTGACCACGGACACCCAGATCCTCACCGAACCAGAGGTTCACCACGAAGAACAGCACCCAGAACCCTACGAACCAGCGAAGCACCTCCCTGGGGAAGAGCGCGGCTCCACCCCGGAATTCGGCCTCGTCGGCGCCGGCACTCGTAATGAGCCGCTCGTTGGAGAGCGTCGCCTCGGTCCGCCGGAGTAGCACCCACCCGGCGGCCGCCGTGGAAGCGAACGCCAAGGCACCCCAGACGAAGTGCCAATCACCCATGAGGAGGGCCCGTGTCGCCACGGCTAGTCCACTGATGGGCACCAAGGCGATGACGCTGCGAAGCTCCACGCCCGGCAGGAAGGCCGCGAAGCTGGGCAGCAGGAATACCAGGAAGAGGGGCAGGAAGTAGATCTGGTATTCCTGGTAGCTCTTCGCGATGCCGCTCAGGAGCAGAAGGGAGGCCGCGACCATGACGATGAGCGGCACCACCAGCATCAGCAGGATCAGGAGGGTATCGAGGCCGATGGCCACCTGGAAATTCTCGGGCAGATCGATGACACCGAGCCCGATGTAGACGCCGATGTTGGCGATGTTGACCATGCCCACGGCCAATCCCACCGCCATGATGGCGCCGAGCTTCGCATGGACGATGTCCTGACGCGAGCTGGCCGTGGTGAGGAGGGTTTCGAGGGTCCCTCTCTCCTTCTCGCCGCTGATGGAGTCCGCCGCGACGATGGAGCCACCCGAGAGCATGAGCAGGATGAGGAACGGGACGAGAGCTCCACCGAGGAGGGAGCCCGCCTCCTTCGCCGCGCTCGCGACGTTCTCCGACTCCAGCACGGCGACCTGGTCGAGGTCGACGGGGAAGCCGGCGGCCCGAAACACGGAGTCACGCATCTCCGCGCGTACCGCCAGGAGTCGCTCCTCCATCCGAGCCCGGGCGCTCCGGCTGAAGTCGCTGTTGGCCCGGTAGCGCAACTCGATGACCGGCACGCCGGAGGCCAACGAATCGGCGGGCTCTGCGTCCCGGCCGACCACCAGAAGGTGGAGGTCTCCCGCCTGGAGAGCCGCGTCGACGTCGGCGGCATCCATGCGTTCGAAGTTGGCTGCGGAGATGGTCGGTCCGGCGCCGGGTTCGCCGTTGTCGGCGGGTGCACCGACTCCGTCGACGACGGATGCGGGCCGTGTCGCCTCGAGGGTCAGGGCCTCCAGGATGACACCTTCGACGAAGTCGGCGCGCTCCCCCACCACCGCGAAGGCGTACGTCTGCGTCTCCAGGCGCTGGGTCTCGCGCTCCTCCACCCAGTTCAACGCGAAGATCATGAGGGGGAAGAGTACCAGGGGCGCGACCACGGCGATAAGCACCGTGCGCGTATCCCGAAGCACCATCCGCAGCTCGTTGCGGAGGAGCGTTCCCGTCATGGGTGGGGCGCTCCTCCGGCCTCCCCGGCCTGCGTACCCCGCCCCGTGACCACGCCCTCCTCGAGCTCGCCCATGGGCCCGATCTCGGCTTCACCGGCGATGCCCTCGGCTTCTTTCACGTAGTGGAGGAACACGTCCTCCAGGTAGTGCTCACCCGTGGCACCGCGAAGATCATCGAGACTCCCCAACGCCAGGAGGCGGCCCCGATGGACGATCCCGATGCGGTCGCAGAGCTTCTCCACCTCGCTCATGATGTGGCTCGAGTAGAGGATGGTTTTGCCTTCCGCCTTGAGCTCGCGGACGACCTTCACCATCTCCAGGGCGTTCATCACGTCGAGTCCCACCGTCGGCTCGTCGAAGATGAGGACGGGCGGGTCGTGGGCGATGGTGCGGGCGATGGAGACCTTCTGCTTCATGCCGCTGGAGAGCTTGTCCACCCGACCGTTCTCGTACTCGGAGATGCCGAAGCGCTCGACGAGCTCGGCAACCCGGGCGTCCACGGCCTCCCTCGGAAAGCCGTTGATGCGGGTGAAGAAATCGATGGTCTCCCGAGCCGTCAGGCGCGGGTAGAGCGCCGTGGAGGCCGAGTAGAAGCCCAACGACTTCCGAACGGCCTCGGGCTCGGTGGCGATGTCGTGGCCCATGACGGAGGCGCTCCCGCCGGTGGGCTTGAGCACCGTCGAGAGCATGCGCAGCGTCGTCGTCTTCCCTGCGCCGTTGGCTCCCAGAAGCCCGAAGACCTCACCGGGGAAGCATTCGAAGGTGAGGCCGTCGACGGCGTGCACCTCCCCTCTCGACTCGTCGTAGAAGGTCTTCCTCAGATCGGAGACGCTGACCGTGGGTCGGGGTTGGTCGGTCATGCGAACAGCTTCTCCTTTGCGAAGCGCCAGAACGAGCCGTCGAACGCCCCGAGCAGGAAATCCTCGAACTTCAAGATCTGCCGGGCGAGAAGGAGGAGGACGGCCACGAGGCTGAGGGTGAAGAGGAGGGTCACCGCGATCCACTCCCAGAGGAAGACGCCTCCAATGGCGTCACGGATCATCATGGTGACGTTACCGATGGGGATGAGGGCCGAGCCCAGACTCAGATTCACGTCGGTCTGGTCACCCAGGAGGATGGGGATGAAGACCAGCCAGTAGACCGGCGTGATCATTGCCTGTCCGTCCTTGAAGCTCCGGGCGAAGGCCGCCAGGATCATCATCGCGGCCGAGAAGAACAGGGCCAAAGCGATGGCCCCGGCGAGCATCACCGGGGCCGCCAACCACGGAATCGTGAACGTGATGGCGTCGTCGGTACCCGCCAGAAGGGGCCTCACCACCGCGCCCATGGACACCATCATCGCCGCCACGTTGAGCAGGCCGGCCACGATGCCCAGGCTCGCGACGTAGAGGTATTTGGCGGTGACGATGCTGGTCCGGGAGGCCGAGACGGTCATGAGGGTCTCCCACGTCGACCGCTCCCGCTCCCCGGCGGTGGTGTCGATGCTGGGCACGAAACAACCCAGGGCCACCATGATGACGAGGAAGAACGAGAGCATCTGCCCCAGGAGCAGCTGCCCGATGTCCTCGGAGGTGCTGACGTTCTCGCCCGTGACCGCAAAGACTGTCCGGTCGGCCTCCGTCAACGACCGGGATTCGGCTTCGGAGGTCACCCACGCGGTACGATAGTCCGACACGATCCGGCGGATGCGTGACTCCGCACGTCGGCTCCGCTCCTCGGCACGGTCGTAGTGGACGTCGACGGAGAAGTTGTCGGGCAACGCGTCTCCCGGAAGCGACCGGAACGACACGACGGCGTCGAGCTCGCCGTCGGCCAGCAGTTGCAGCCAGTCTCCGTCCTCACCCTCGGCGCCGGACACCTCCACGTCGTCCCGGGCACGCAGGGAATCGAGGACGGCGGCGTGGGCGGGCGGAGGAGGGCTCTGCACGGCCACCCGGCTCACGAACCCCTCGTTGATGCCCTGCACGAAGGTAAGCCCCGTGAACATGGCCCAGAGCATGATGGGGTACATGAAGATCGGGATGAGAATCCCGTTCACCACGATGGTTCGTTCCCGCAGGGCGGAACGGAGCTCGCGTCGATAGAGAATGCCGATCTGGGACCAGTTCATAGCGACTACGTTCGAAAATTTTTCCCATATACGACAGGGCTCGGCCCTATCTTCGAAAGAAGCTTCCCCTTGTCGTCACTTTCCGTTACCTACGTCGCGGTTCGTTCGTCTTCTAAGTAGAACGACGTACAGAGCCGATACTCCCAACCAGGCACATTGCGACGAGTCACCCGATGACCTCGTCACCCCCCGGAGCGAAGATCATGAAGAAGCCAGAAGCCACCCGCATCGCCGTGCTCTCGGCGGGCGTCGTGCTCGCTACGCTGGCGTGCCTGGCCGTAGGAACGATTCTGGAACGGTCACTGCAGGCGAGCAGCCCGACCCTCATTGCCCCCATCGAAGCGTCCAGGGACGCCGACCAGGAAGACATGTCGACGCTCCGGCCCGACCTTCTCCAGGTGGGAGAGCCGAGGCCCTAGGCGCCTGCGCGCCCCCGCGGAATCAGCGACTCAACGCTCCCAGACCACCAGGACTTCCAGTGGATCGGCTACCCGCCGGAACTGGTGCTGCACCCCCGACGGGATGAACGCGATGGAGCCGGGGTCCACCCGCAGGCCGCCGGAACCGATATCGAATCGGCTGGTGCCCAGTCCCACGACCTTGATCTCCGCCGTCGGGTGGATCATGAGCTGATCGGCCGCGATGCCTTTGGGGACCAGGTACATCCCCATCCCCAGGGTCGTCGACGAGAGGAGAGGGTTGAAGACCGACTCCTCCTCGTCGGCCCCCTCCACCATCTCGTCACCGGAAAAGGCCAGGAGCGGGGGATCGGCGGGGCTGAGTTGGGCGATGCGGTGGATCACCAGCAGGTCCAAGTCCTCCGTCACGTCGCGGATGACGTGCTCCACGTCACCCCGGACGAAGACGGCGTCGCCTGCTTCGACCTGAACATCCAGAGTGTCGCCGACCACCCGAGCCGACCCCTCCACCACGCGGTAGACGGTGTTGAGGCGATGGACCGTGAGGCCGGTCTCCATCCCTCGGGGCAGGTGGAGCAGCCCCATGCGGAAGAGTCGGTCGTCGAGGACCGTGATGAACTGCACACCGCGACCGCGGCGCTCGGACTGCATGGACGCCACGTCGAAGGTCTCCCAGTCGCCGGGCGCATCGTCGTTGCTGGGCGCCGTGGTCGCGGGACTGCATGCCGTGGAGCACACGAGCGCAGCAGTCAGGAGTCGTCTGACGATGCGTCCTCCGGATCACGGCTGAGTCCTCGGGCCCGGCCACCCCTCACACCTCATGGAAGTCCGCCGGACCTCCACCGGTTCCAGAGTGCCCGCCGCAGTGGCCTCAGGCAAGCCGCCGAGGCCGTTCGCTTGCCTACGTTCCCGCAGGCGCCCGGAAGATCAGTTGGTCCATTCGGACGATGAGCGACGCCAGAACGCCGCCCGACGACCGCGTGGGGGACTCGAGGAGCACGACGGCGATGTACGTCCGACCGTCGCGCTCGACGATGGCAGCGTCGGCATGGTAGTTCTGCCAGGTGCCGGACTTCCGGTAGATGACGGACCGGGGGCGCGCCTGTTCGAGTCCGAGGACGAACTTGTGATGGATGGCCGGGTCGGAAAGGATCTCCTTCATCTCCTCCGACGCCCACGGGCTCACGAGCTCGCCTCGCTCGACCATCACGAAGAATCGGGCCACCTGACGTGCAGTGGCTCCGTGGGAGGTGTTCGCGATGGGATCGCGGCGCCACACTCCGAGCCCGCCGAAGCCTCGGCCTACCCAGAGCCCCCCTCCCCTACGTCGGTCGTACAGCTGGTGCCGTGGGTCCTGTAGCGTTCTCGCGATGTTCTGGAAGCCCACGAGGCGAATGAGCTCACTGGAGATGGCGTTGTCCGAGTTGCGGATCATCCGCTCCATCTTGCCCCGGAGCTCCGGCGTGTACTCCAGGTTGCCCCGCTCGATCTGGTCGAAGACACCGGCGAGGATGGCGATCTTCGGAAGGCTCGCGGCGTAGCGCATCCGGTCGTCCTCGACACCGGCGTACACGAGCCGACTCGGATCGGTGATATCCACCAGGGCCACCGAGAGGCGGCGTTCGTCCCTGAGGGCCCGGTAGCGGGACTCGGCGAGTACCTGGTCGAGTCCGCGCTGGAGCACGGGATCCTTGTCGGGGAGAACGACGGAGGTCGTGGCTGCCGCAGTCGCTTCCCGCGTCTGCGCATCCGCGTGCTCCGGGCACGCCAGGCCGACGGTGAGCAGGATGCACAGGAGGGAGGGTGCGGCTACGGCGGGTGCTACGACGCGGTTCAAGTACACGTCAGGGGGTCTCGGAATGGTGGGAGGCGATGAGCCGCTCGATCTGCGTGGCGATCTCGCTGTGCTCACCCGCCGAGTTCACCTTCAGAACGTTCGACATCATCGAAATCAGATATACACGGGGCTGTTCCACACCCGCGGGGGATTCGACGATGGCCACCGAGTGCATGAGGTTCTCCACGTTCCCCAGGTACTGCCCGCACGTGTACCCCTCCTCGGCCTGACACCGGTACAGCGAGCCCGACTTGAAGTACACGGCGGCATCGTTCAGTTCGGGCGAGAAGGCGTATCGGTAGCGCCGTCGGGTGTAGTACATGAGGCGCTTCATCTCCTCGCTGCTCCACCGATCGACGAGGCGTCCCTGCTCCATGCGTAGCATCCAGCGGACCAGCGCGCGCGGCGTAGAATGACTGCCTCGTCCGGGCACCACCGACGATGCGCCCCGGGTGAACATGGTCCGGATGCGAAGGAGCTCCGGATCGATGCCCGCCTCGACGAGCGGGTCTTCGATGATCCGGATGGCGCGCTCGGTGAGCTCGTTCCGCGGCGTGGTGCGGAAGAACTCGCGAGCCTGCTCGGCGGTGGGCGGATACGAGCGGCCGAACTCCTGCAGGAGCATGGCTTCGCGCCACACCACGGAGCCCGCGGCGTTGGAGCTCGGGGACACCATGTGGTCCACCCACTCCCAGAGGGAGAAGACGTCGTCGGGCCGGATGGAGCGGTGGGACACCCTCGACCAGTCCGGCGCGACCACCGGGACCTCGTGGGAGTTGGGCATGGCGAAGTCGCCGGCGACCACCTGGGTCGTTCGCAGGAGCTCTTCCCGGGCGCGGATGTTCCGGGGATACACGGTCCGCAGCTGATGGAACAGGCCGGACATCACCAGGAGCTTGCCGACGCTCCCGGGGATGTATCCCTGGTCGGCCCGAACCGCCGCATACCGGGGCGACGCTGGATCGGTGATGTCGAGGATCGCCACCCGGTACGAGGCGTGGCGGCGGCCGACGATGCGCTCGATGCCCGCCTGCAGGGCCGAGTCCACCGTCGCGTCCACGGGCAGGTCGAAGTCCGCTCCAGGCCCTGTCATCCGGAGACGAATCTGGTCCCTGGACAGCCGCGCGCCCGGCCGGATGGGGATGTTTCCGGGCATCTCACCGGCCAGGATCATCTGATACGCCCGCAGCCGGCGGATGCCCGTGTGCTCGTACCCGTCCAGGGGATAGGGGGTGGGCGTCGTGAGGCCCAGGATCGCCAGGAGGCAGAACGCGCCCAGGAAGAGCACGCGCGAGCGCGAGCCCACGAACGGCCGGCTCACGAGCCCTCCAGCGGCGCCTGCAGCGCCACCGGACGGTCGGCGTTGCCCAGCGCCACGGCATCGAGCGCTTCCAGAGCCCGGTACGTCTCGCTGTTCCGGAAGCGGATGAAGGGCCGGATCTGGAAGAGCCACAGACGACCGTCCAGGAAGCCGAACTCGATGTCCCACGTGGTCGCCGCGTCGGCGCCGCCCGCCATCTTGGCCTCCCACTCCCTGACCACACCCCGAAGCTGGGCGACCTCGGCGGGGAGGAGGAGGGTGTCGGGACGGGTGGCCGCGGTCCAGCGGGTCCCGCCGGGGACGATCTGGCGGCGCCGGGCATTCTTGGTCTGGGAGAGAAGTCGGATCCGCCCGTCGGGCGTCAGGAGGATGGTCTCGGCGTCCTCGCCCTCCACGGCTCCGCCCACGCCTTCCGCGGCCACGACGGTCAGGTCGTCGGGGCCCCCGGCCTCGAGGCCGGCGGTGATGAGGACGCCCGACTTCTCGGAGGGGACCGTCTCCTGGATGAGCACCGAAGGATAGACGCCTCCCTGCTCCTCGAGGACCTGACTCCGCCACAGGTACGCTCGTTCGCTGAACGGCGACGTCCAGACCCGCTTGATGGACACGAGGATCTGATCCATGGTGGTCTGGTGGGGGACCGTGAGGTTCAGCCCCGCCCCCGAGAACTGGGGAAGGTCCTCGACGTTGGTGTCGCTGCGAATGAAGACGCCTCGGGACACGTCACCGTCGAGCATGGCCGAAACCGCCTCTTCCACCCGTCGCCGCTGCTCCGGCAGCCACGGGAGGCGCTCGATGGCCAGCCGTGCCCACGCCAGCCTCTCCATCATCATGGCGTCGATGTCCTCCTCCGATCGCCCTTGGAGACGCATGGAGGCCGCCCGACCGGCCGCCGTTCGGAGCTCTTCCAGGACGGTGCCCCGCGATCCGCCGTACGGCCGGCTGGCGTGCTCCACGAACATGCCGAAGGGAAGAGCCACCGCCGCGGACACTCGGCCGGGGAAGTCGGCGGCGAGCTGCCCCAGATTCGCGGCCTTGGGACCCACGAGCACACCCGAGTCGGTGGACCGGAGGCGCGCCAGTGGAATCGGCTCCCGCGCGTCCAACCGTAGCCGCGACGTGTCGAGGCGGTGACGCTGGGCCGGAGCTTCGTCTTCCCCGGCCACGAGAAGGCGCTCGGCCTCGTCCAGCGCGTCGGGTGACTTGACGATGACGCGACCCATGGGCGTCACCGCGTAGAACACCTCTTCACCGCGGGCCCTCTGCAGACGGGCTTCGTGGTCCGGAGACACGGCCGCGTTCGGAATTCCCAGATTCCGAGCGAGCAGTTGAACGTGCGAGAGGAGGTTGCCTTCGTCGAAGGTCAGGACGCCCGCCACCGGCTTGAGTTCGGGCGGGGTCTCGGGCAGGAGATAGATGGTGCCCGACTGGACGTCCTCGTGGTGACCGGGCTCGAGAACGTCCAGCGGACCCACGGCGACGCCCGGATTCAGCCCGCGGAGTCCCGAGGCCTGGGTCGTGCCGAAGAGGGAGTGTGTCGCTCCCAGAGCGTGATCGGCGTCCTTCTGCAGGTCGTCGAGGACCCGGCTCAGCGGCAGAACGACGCTTCCGCGGAGGGCGGCATCGTAGAAGGTCAGCGCCGCCGGGTCGATGGCAACGTATCGGTCGAGGACCGGGGCGAAGGTCCCCCGCACCGTACCCCTCGCCCAGTCCAGGCTACGGGCCAGGTAGGCAAGGCCGGCCTTGTACTCCGCGGCGGAGGTGGTGCGACGCGATGAGAGGTCGGCCCGAGCTTCCTGGAGGGCCCTGTGCTCCCGACCCGATAGGTAGCCGGCGGCGTAGGCGAGGGTCACGTACTGTCCGAGGCGATCCACGGCCTCCGCACGGGACGACGGAGGAGACTCGGTCTCCAAACGGTCCGCCAACACGTACGCACGCTCCTGAAGGCTCAGGCCCAAGTCGACGAGGTCCACCGCCATGGAGCCGTCGGACGCGTTCTCCGCACGAGCCCGAACCGTCGGGGCCAACCCGACGATGGCGTCGAACGCCGCCTCGACATCCCCGCCGTCCAGTACCGACCGGAGGGTGGCGATCCCGTCGGCCACGTCGCCGGAACCCACCCGGCGCTGGTACGCGGCAAGGGAGGCCAACGCACGCTGCGGGTCGTACTGGGCCCGCAGGTCGTCACGCAGCGTGGTAAGATCGGCCTGGACCTGCGGCGAGTGACCTCCACGCGCGAGGTAGCGCTCCACCGTCACCACATCGGCCTGGGACGGCATGGAGTGAATCTTCACCCTGACGGGTTGGAAGGCAGCGTCCGCCACCGCGATCTGGGTCGAAACCGCCCGGATGCGGTCCATGGTCTGGCCGTCGCCCAGGGCACGGTGCGGTACGCTGGCCGCGAGCCGCGTTGCCAGCAGGTAGTTGCGGCGCACCCACACGCCGTCGGAGAAACGACGCTCCAGCAGCGCCCTCCCCGCCTGCTCCTCGTCTTCGATCTGGCGGGCGCCCCGGTAGTACCGGGCTCGTCGCATCACCCACCCGTCGTCCACGTCCACCAGGAAGCGTTCCAGAACGATCTCGCGGAGGCGGTACCCCGCGTTGGCCTCATCCGCGAAGCCGTCGTAGTCCAGGGCCCGCAGGATCGTACCGACGTGATAGCCCCGCTCCGCCAGCCACACCGCACGGGCGTTGGGCTCGGCGTGTTGGACGCCGCCGCCGCGCTCGCTACACGCTCCGGCGGTGGGAGGCTGAATCGTCCCGTCGTTGCAGAACCAGCGGATGCGCTCGTAGGGGCCCCGCTCGGCACCTTTCATGGCGTCGACCGCGGCGCGCACCGAGTCGGCCAGGGCGGGCGAAGGCGGCGGGGGAAAGGCTTGGGACGACCCCGGTCGCGGCACGGACGCGAGAAGGACCGACGCGAGGGCCGCGATCCGGAGGCAACGAAGCGAAATCAATCCATCTTCCCCTTGGACCACCGAAGGAGTGGCCGCGGTGACAACAGTAGTGGCATCTTCGTGCCGGCGGGAGTCCGCGTTCCGCCCGGAAGCACCAGCCTTTCACAGGTAGCGTTTCTTGCCAGCTTCGGTTCCGGAGACCACGCCGGTCCTCCGCCGTTTCAACCGCGTCACGCTTCGGGTCTTCGCACTCGTCGGGCGCGTGCGTCCCGACGAACGGAGGGACGTCGTCGGAGCGTTCCTCACGCTCTTCGCCTTCATGGTGGGGCACGCCCTCCTCGAGACCGCCAGGGACGCCCTCTTCCTCGCCAGCCTGTCGGCCCGGCGCCTTCCCTGGGTCTACCTGGCCATTGCCGTCGTTGCCGTGGCGGTTGGCCATCGGGAGCCCACGGTGGTCCGGAGGCTCTCGGCCAGGAACGAGTTGAGTCGCTGGTTGGTGGCGGCCGGCCTCATCACCGCCGGGTTCTGGCTCTTCATCGGGGATACGACCTGGGCGCTGTACACCCTGTACGTCTGGTCCGGCGTCATCGTCTCCCTCGTGGTGGTGAGGTTCTGGACCGTGCTGGCCGCCCGCTTCACCGTGACCCAGGCCAAGCGCGTCTTCCCCATCATCGCGTCGGGGAGCGTGGCGGGCGCCATCGTCGGTTCCGCGCTGGCCCGAGGCGCCACGGCGCTGGTGGAACCCCGCCATCTCGTGCTGGGGGCGGCCTTCGCCTTCCTCGGCGCTTCGACGGCGCCGAGTCTGCTGGACGTGCAGGAGACCCACGGACGGCCCCGCACCCACTGGAGCGATTTCGGGGAGGTGGTGCGAGCCATCCGCACCCGACCGTACCTGCTCCGCGTGGCGACGATGGTTCTCCTGGCCACGGTCACCTTCACCCTCGTCGATTTCGTCTTCAAGAGCGTCGCCGACGAGCTCGTTCCGGCAGACGACCTGGGCGCGTTCTTCGCCAGCACCTACCTGGCCATCAACGTCCTCTCGCTGGCCGTGCAGCTCATCGTCGTCGGATGGCTCCTCGGCCACTTCGGGCTGATGACGGCGGTGATCTTCGCTCCGGCCGTGCTCCTCGTCTCGTCGCTGGGCTTCGCGGTGGTGGGAGGACTCACGGCGGCGGTGGTTCTGAAAACCTCCGACGGCGGACTGCGCCACTCGCTCTACCGTACCGGAGCCGAGCTTCTCTTCGTTCCCCTCTCCGATCGGCTGAGGGGACAGGTGAAGGGCATCATCGACGTGCTGGGGCAGCGTGGAGGGCAGGCGCTGGCGTCCATCGTCATCCTCATGATGCTCTCCACACCGGCAACGACAACGGCGTTCGCCGCGCTGGCCTGTCTTACCGCAACGGGTTGGCTCGTCGTCGCCACGAGCCTTCGGGAGCACTATCTCAACCTCTTCCGGGAGACGCTCCATCCGGCCACCGACACCGGGGCGGGCGCCTTCCCGACCCTCGACGTCGCCTCCATCGACGCGTTGCTCGCCACGTTGAGTTCACCCGAGGACGCCCGCGTCATCGCCGCCCTCGACCTTCTGGAGGCCCAGGGGCAAGCAGCCTCCGTCCCACCATCCATCCTCTACCATCCGTCCCCTTCGGTGGTGGCCCGCGCCGCCGAGCTCTTCATCACCTCGGTGCGACCGGAGACCTTGCCCCTCCTCCCACGTCTTCTGCATCACGGAGACGCCACCGTGCGAGCGACGGCCTTGCGAGCGCTCTCCGTCCTTTCGCCCGACCGGGCACTCTTCGAGGCTTCCTTCGCCGACGACGACCCAGCCGTCGTAGCCACCGCGCGGGCTGCCTTCGTCGCGTGCGGATGGGACAAGGATCGGACCGTCGAGGAAGCCCTCGTGACGTCCGCGCTCAGCGGCGGGCCGCGAATCCGGCGGGCCATCGCCGAAGCACTCAGGGTGCGACCCTCGGCCACCCTGGAGCCCCTCCTCCTCGATCTACTGGAGGACCCGGACGCGGTGGTGGCGTGTCGGGCGGCCGCGGCGGCGGGTGAGCTCAGAGCACCCGGGCTGGTGACCCCGCTCATCCACGGCCTGGGCCGACGCAGTGTTCGCGAGGCGGCCCGGATCGCGCTGACGCGGTTCGGCCCTCTTGCCGTGACGCGGCTGTCGGAAGCGCTCGAATCGGACACGCTACCCCTGGCCGTCCGAAGCCAGGTCCCCGCGGCGCTTGCCCTCTCGGGCTCCAATCAGGCCCCGCAGGTCCTGCTGCGTCACCTGCAGTCGGAGACCGACGGCCTCGTCCGCTTCAAGGTCCTCCGGGCCCTCGGTCGCTGGCGGAGGGAGCAGCCGGCGTACCCTTTGGACCAGGCGCTCATCCAGGACGCCGTGCTGTACGCCGTCACCACCGCGTTCCAGTTCATGCAATGGAGGCATGCGTTGGAAGCCGGCATCGAAGCGCTGCCGGAGCGGAAGACGGAGATCCACGACGTCCTGGTTGCCCTCCTTCGCGACAAACAGGACCACGCGCTGGAACGAGCCTTCCGTCTCCTGAACCCCCAGTCCGGAAGCGACGAGTACCAGCGCGTCTATCGGGGGCTCCACAGCCCCCTCCCCCGGTCCCGAGCCGGGAGTCGCGAGCTCCTGGTGCACATGGTCATCCCCCCTCTGCGGGAGCCGCTCACCACCCTCCTGGACGACCTTCACGGTGAGCACGACGCGTCGTGGCGAGCCGCCAACGACGCCGACCGGTACATCGCCACCCTCGACGCCCTGGTCGGATGCGGGGTCGAGTCGGCCAGCTCTCTGGCGGCGGCTCACGCGGCGGAGTTGGGCGTTCGCACGCTGCGGGACGTCATCGCCGGGACGATTCCTCTCTCCGACGACCACGCCGGGGTCATCCACCGCTCGGTCAACGCTCTCGACCAGGAGGCCTCATGAGCGGTCGCTTCGACGCCGTGGGGCCGCTGGTGCATCTCCGAACGCTTCCACCGTTTCGAACCCTCTCTCCCACGCAGATCGGTCTACTCACGGCCGAGGCGTCGGAAGTCGGTCTCAACGCCGGTGGATGGCTGGTGGCGCCCGGGGAGCCGCCGCCGGGCATCTTCATGCTCCTCGACGGATACGTCCGGGTGCGCGGACCCGAGAAGGACAAGGTCCTGGAGCCGTGGAGCCTCCTCGGGTATCCCGACGTCCTGGTGCCCGAGGCGGTCAGCACCGGGATCCGAGCGGAGACCGACATCGTCGCTCTCCGTCTCGACACCGACGACCTGCGGAATCTCTGTGAGCGGAACTTCGCCATCCTGGCCGCCCTCCTCGCCAACATGGCCGGCGAGGTGCTGTCGCATCCGGTGGCCCGGAGGGTGGCCCTTACGGGGGCCGGGGACGTGGGCCCCCTTCCCTTCGCCGGCGAGCTCGATCGGCTGGGTCGCATGATCGCCCTCCAGC
>CALJKZ010000486.1 GCA_937983085.1 uncultured Gemmatimonadales bacterium | reverse complement strand
ATCATCGAGGACCGGGACAAGAAGCTCCACCCGACCATCATCATCCGGAAGAACACGAAGAAGCGCGAGAAGCTTCGCGAGTTCATCGTGCCGGTGGGCGCGCAGCTCACCGTGCAGGACGGTGCCGAGGTGGAGTTGGGCGACACCATCGCCAAGATCAGCCGCGAGGTGTACAAGACCCGCGACATCACCGGCGGTCTGCCGCGGGTGGCCGAGCTCTTCGAGGCTCGCCGTCCCAAGGATCCGGCCGTCATCACCGAGATCGACGGCGAGATCAGCTTCGGCGACATCAAGCGAGGCAAGCGTCAGGTCCACGTCACGCCCGAGCAGGGTGAGCAGCGGACGTACGACGTGCCCGTCGGTAAGCACATGCGCGTCCACACGGGCGACATCGTGCGCGCCGGTGACCGGATCTCCGAGGGTCCGGTGAATCCTCACGACATCCTGGCCATCAAGGGGCCCCGGGCCGTTCAGGAGTACCTGCTGAACGAGATCCAGGAGGTCTACCGACTCCAGGGTGTGAAGATCAACGACAAGCACATCGGCGTCATCGTGCGCCAGATGCTCCAGAAGGTGCGGGTCACCGATTCCGGTGACACCCAGCTCCTCGAGGGTGAGAACGTCGACCGTACCGAGTTCCGGGAGGTGAACCAGCAGGCCATCGCCGAAGGGCAGAAGCCTGCCCGCAGCGAGCCGTTGCTGCTGGGAATCACGAAGGCGAGTCTCACCACCGAGTCCTTCATCTCGGCGGCCTCCTTCCAGGAGACGACGAGGGTGCTCACCGACGCCGCCGTCCGCGGTGCGCGCGACGAGCTGAAGGGCCTGAAGGAGAACATCATCATCGGCCACCTGATCCCGGCGGGTACCGGAATCCACCGGTACTCCAACGTCGAGTTCATGGTGGAGCAGTCCTACTACGACGAGGAGATCATCCCGCTCACCGAGCCGGGAGAGCTGGTACCGGGTCTGGGAATCGACACGGACGTGCTCGCCTTGGAGTAGCGTGCCGGCGGGCCGAGAGGCCCCGAAGGCCGAGAGCAGGGCAGGGAGCCCGGGTCGCGAGAGCGGCCCGGGCTTCTTGATGTCAGCCTCCGTCCGGTGAGCGCCCCATCCGTTCCAGGTATCCTGCCACGGCGTTTCTCGCACGCTCGTTCTGCGCCATGAACCGGTCACCGATACGGTAGGCGAGAAAGTCCGCGCTCGCGCCCGCGGCTCCCACGGCCGACACGAACTCCCGGTCCGCCTGGACCTGGGTCACGGGCGCGTCGAGTCGGAAGGTCCACCACCCGCCGGAATCGAAGCGGCCGTCCGGGTCGCGAGGGGGTGCGCGGACGAAGTATCGGAGCCCTCTCGAAGCCACGAGTTCGGCGTCCCGCTCCATGGCCAGCCGTAACCCGTCCATGTACGGAATGGCTCCGTCGTAGTAGCTCGTAAGTGCGGCGCGGACGGTGTCGTTCTGAATGAGACGAAGGCCTCCACTGGACGCGAGCCCACGGTAGGCGGCGGACCCTACCTCGAAGTTGAAGTAGAGGACCACGCCGGTGAACGCCGGTGTGATCTCGTCGGGCGAGCCGTCGTTCTCGAGCATGGATACGAGGTCGGCGGCGGACTCGGCCTGCTCGACGAGGCGCTCCTGGAAGTTCTCGAAGCCGCGAGCCTCGGACTCGAGGTCGGCGAGTATGAGCTCGAGAGCGTCGAGCCCCTCCTGGAGCTCACTGCGTCGCTCACGCCAGTCGTCGGCCAAAAGCGCCAGCACGATGGACGCAAAGATGACGGCGAACTCGCCGACCGACCGTTTCCAACTCTTCTCGTTCACGCCGGGAGAGTGGGGCTCCGGAGGGGGCCGCAGCAAGGTCGATGGCCGGGCGCCCTACGCCTCTTCCAGATGGTGACTGTCCGCCGCGTGCAGATCCAACCCGTAGACCTCCTTGAGCTGACCGATCTTCGCGAGTGTTTCCGGCGCGAAGGGCGCTTTTCCCTCGAAGGCGTGGAGGACGACGCCCTCGAGCAGGTCGCCGAGGGAGATGTCCAGATACTCGGCGGTTCCCTTGAGCACCTTCACCAACCTCTTCTCCAGGCGGACTCCGGTCTGAACCCTCTCGACGGTCCGGTTCATGGGGGTCCCCGGTTCGGGTCGTAGTCGCGGGCGTGTCCCGTCGATGCTGCTACCCCTTTCTTCGTCGGCAGAACGAAGACGTGCCGAGCGTCCTCTTGGTCGACGATGCTCGGGGGATAGTGATCGAAGAACGCGCCACCCTCCCACCGGAGCAGGTCAGGGTTGGCCTCGGCGAAGGCGGGCCAGTCGGTCGCTTCAGATGTCCGGTGCACGCGCTCATGGACGAGGACCACGGCAGCGCAGGTCACGGTTTCGTGGTACTTCCCCGGGGCTCCGTGGTGGGTGGCGAAACGCCGGATGCCAACACGGAGCCCATCGAGTGCTCCGCCCAGCCCATCCCTCCGGACGTAGAGCCACGCGAGCCGTACATGGTCGGCGTGCCTGAAGGCGCTCGCGGGTAGCGTCAGGTCTTCGAAGCGACGCAGGAAGTCGTCGTCGGAGGGCGCCACCGAGGCGCCGAGATCCAAGTGGTACATAGGTACCATGGTACATCAAGGACTGGCGGGTCGCAACGGTCGGACAATGTCGACCGGACATTCTGTGTGATTCGGCCAACGTGTCCGATCGAAGGACCGAGGGGGAATCGCCCGGGAAGCCCGTCGTTTGGGGCTTCCGGCGAGATCGCGGCGCGTGGCGTGGGGATTGCCCTCTAAACGTCTCGAACGGTTCACCTCTCTGTGGGAGTCCTCCATGCCCCGACGGTGTCGGGCCCTGACCGCGTGTGCTCTCGTCCTCTCCGTGGCGGCCTGTGTCGACAGTTCGCTTCCGACGGACGTGCGCACGCCCGCAGCGCTGAACCTGGCCGCCTCTCCCCAGTTCTCCTCGGCTCCGTCGGCCGACGTGGTCGCACGCCTGGAGGCCGCACGGATCACCGTCCTCCACGCTGCGACCGACTCGGTCCTGACGCAGACGGAAGTGTCTCTGGATCCCGACGCTCAGGAGTGGGTCCTGGAGGTGAGCGTCGACGTCCAGCGGGACGCGCTCACCGATCTCCGCCTGGACGTGGAACTGCTACATCGCGACGAGGCTGAAGGAGAGGTCGTGGAGTTCGCGGGTCGAGCCGCGTTCGCCGTCACGGGGGGAGGACTTCCCGCCGATGTGCGCATCGTGAGCCTCGGCCGGGGTCCCCTCGCCAATCTCGATCTGGAGAGTCTGAACGTCAGCGTCGAGGGATCTTCGCTTCTTCAGGGGGGCACGACGCGGTTGACGGTGGACGGGCTGGGGGTTCGCCCCGGCCAAGCCTTCTTCTTCCGCTCCATGAACGGGTCCGTCGTCGCTGTCGATCCGACCGGGTCCGTCTCGGGCCTCGCACCCGGCACGGCCCAAGTCGTCGTCGAGGCCGGCCGCGTCGCCGATACCGTTCACGTGGCGGTGGGCGAGGTCGCACTCCCGAGCGCCGACGAGGTCCAGGTAAAGATCGGGCCTCAGGTCGACTACGTCGTGGACCACGCGTTCATCTCCACCTTCTCCGACGGGGCTGCCGCTCAAGAGCTTCAGTCCGCCGTCGTCCTCCTCATGGAAGACATGCTGGCAGGACGCGGGCCACAAGCCGTCGGACGGTTCGAGACCGCCGTCGCCCGATGGACCTCCTACGGGGAGGGCACGGACCTGCGCCTCCTCGAAGCACCTCAGCTCGCTCTGCTGGAACTGACACTCATGCATGCTGCCGATGCCCTGGGCATCGCTTTCCGATAGGACACGATGATGGATCGTCCAACTTTCCTTCCGACCAGCCGCTCGGGCTTCTCCTACTCTGTGGTGGCCGGGCTCATGAGCCTCGCGCTCCTTGCCCCCTCACGCGCCGCTGCACAGACCGTCCCCGACGTCATCCAGGCGTGCTACATCGGCGGCACAGGTGTGATCTACCTCATCGGTGGAGCAGACCTGCCGCAGACATGCATCCGTCCCGAGCACGTCCTCCTTCAATGGAACGGCGAAGGACAGGTCGGTCCGGCCGGACCGGTAGGTCCGCAGGGCGTGGAAGGTGCGGTGGGCGAAACCGGGCCCGTCGGCCCTGTGGGCCCCATCGGCCCGGCGGGACCTGTGGGCCCCGAAGGTCCCCTGGGTCCCGAAGGTCCGATCGGACCCGCAGGTCCCATCGGTCCGGAAGGCCCTACGGGCTCCATCGGTCCGGTCGGGCCCGAGGGTCCAGCCGGCCCTACGGGAGCGGTCGGCCCCATCGGCCCAGCGGGCCCCACGGGTCCCCAGGGCCCCGCGGGCGAGATCGGCCCCATCGGTCCGGCGGGCCCCCAAGGCCCCGCGGGCGAGATCGGCCCCATCGGTCCGGCGGGACCCCAGGGGCCTGCGGGTGAGATCGGCCCGGTAGGTCCCCAGGGCCCCGCCGGCGACGCTGGACCCATCGGGCCGCAGGGCCCTGTCGGCCCTCAGGGAGACCCGGGTGTCTTCGGGGTGTCGGTCCTCACGTCGTCTACGGGGTGGCTCACCGTACCCAGCGAGATCGACGTCTTCGAGATGAACCTGTCGTGCGGTGCTGGGGAAACGGCCCTGAGCGTCGGAGTCGCCGACTCGTCGGTCCTCGCAGGGGGGCTTGGACTTCCCAACGCGAGCTCCATCGACCACATCGTGGCCATGGCCATCGTGGGCGGCACCCAAGGGCACTTCCAGGTGCGTCTCAAGAGCGGAAGCAGTCCTGCGGATGCTACCGCCCAACTGGTGTGCGCGGTGATCGGTTGACCGATCCCTAGAAGCCGTCGAGGCGCTCCGCGCGAACCTCGACCACCCGCCACCCGTCCGACGACGGGTTGAGCACCATGGTGAAGGTCACCGTGCCTCGACGATCGCGGCCGAAGTTGCCGCGATGCGTCACCCCGGCGAGGAACGACGCGACGGCGCCCCCATCGGCCAGGCGCGACGAAGGCGGCTCCTGAAGAACGGCCGTGAGGTCATCACGGCCCAGCAGCTCCTCGAGGTCCTCTCGCAGGTCCTCGTCGCCGCTCTCCTCCGGCCAGAGCGCCATCGCTGCATCCCGGTCCGCGACCATGAGCTCGAGGTATCGCTCCGCTTCCGCCTGAAGCTCCGCTTGGGTAGGGGGTGTGGGTGCCGAGGCCTCCACCCGGATGGTGGCACCACCCTCGACTCCATCGGATGCGGCTCGCACCACGGCGGATCCGGGCCCGACCGCGCGAACTTCCCCCGTCGGGCCGACGGTCACCACCGCGGGATCCGACGTGATCCACGAGATGTCCCGTCGCAGCTCCGATCCGTCCGCAGCCACGGCTCGGGCGACGAGGCGTCGAGTCTGCCCGGGATCCAGTGTGATCTGCCCCGGCTCGACGCGAACCTCGGCCACTTCGGCCCGGGCGGTCACCTGGACGCTGTCCGTCACCCCGCCGACGCTGGCCACGATCCACGAGGCGCCTTCCGACACCCCCGTCAGGACTCCCCCGCCGTCGATGGTTATGGCCGCGGGCGTCCGCGAGGACCATAGGACGCTCGATGACGACAGCGCGTCTCCGCCCGACGACCGGACGGTGGCACTGGCCGACCGACGCTCGCCCACGGGGAGCACTCCGCCCGGAACGCGCACCGTGATGGAGGCCGGCACGGCAGGCGGTGGTTCGGCCTGACGGGGACGATCCTGGGCGGGACGTTGCTGCGGGAGCACGTCGGCGGTCCGAGTCCCCGGGGATGGAGCGGAAGGCTGCGGCTCCGTGGGTCCTGCTTCGCCGCCTCCGGATGCGGGCGTCGCGGGATCGCCCGGGTCGACGGGGTCGCTCCCCCGGTCCGCGCCCTCCGCCTCCCCGCTGGCGGCTACCACGGTGGTGTCGGGATTCGCCGCCTCGCTTTGGGAGAGTGCGGCGCCTGAGGCCTCGCTCTCGCCCAACGCTGCGCCGGCCCCGCCGAGCAGCGCCCGACCGCCGAAGAAGGCCAAGGCTACCGTGGCAAGGACCAGGACCCCAACGAGACCCTTCCGGGAGCGGCCTTGGGTCCCTGACGACGACGAGGTTGTGACGCCTTGACGGCTCGGCCCGGGGTGGGGCGGCGTGGTAGACGACGAGACGGAGGCAGGCGAAGGTGCGGCGGGCGGCAGATCGGCGGTGGGCGGCGGGTCCGCGGCGGTGGACGGCGGATGGGCGGCACCCGGGGAATCGACGGTGGTTCGTGCAGCCGACTCCACCGACGCGGCACCGGGGCGCCCGGTGACCTCGGTGGGTGCGTCGCTGGCCGGCGCCGTGGCTTCGCCGTCCGGGGTTCCTTCGGTCAGCTGAACCAGAGCGACGATGGCGGAGCGCACTGGATCCCGGAAGCCCATGGGGCGCCCCCCCATGGCGTCCACCGCCGCATCGAGGTCTGGCCAACGCTCGCCGGGCGTCTTCTTCAACATGCGCTCCACCGCCTCTGCGATCTCCGGCGGGCAGTCGGGGCGAGACGACCGGATGGGCTCGGGTGGCTCCTGGGCGTGGGCGATCATCACCGAATACTGAGTGCCGCTGAAGGGCGTCGCGCCAAAGATCCTTTCGTATGCGACGATGCCCAGGGCGTACTGATCGGACGCGCCTGTGAGCCACTCCCCTCGGCACTGCTCCGCGCCCATGTACTCCGGTGTCCCGATGGTGGCGCCCGTTTGCGTGAGACCGGTCTTGGCCTCGGTGATCTTCGAGATACCGAAGTCGGTGAGGAAACTGTCGCCCTCCCCGTTCAGCATGATGTTGGCCGGTTTGATGTCCCGGTGGATCACTCCTCGGCCGGCCTGGTGGGCGTAGTTGAGCGCCGAGCCCACCTGGTAGAGGATGCTGCGTACCACCTCGAAGTCGAGGGGGGCGTGCCGCTTCACCAAGGAGCGAAGCGTAGGCCCGTCGATGAACTCCATGACGAAGTAGTGGAGGTCGTCCGCTTCACGAACGGCGTGGACGTTCACGATGTTCGGGTGCCGCAACGAGGCGACGGTCTGCGCCTCCAGCTTGAATCGGGACACCATGGACGGGTCGGCCAACAGATGGGGCGCGATGACCTTGATGGCGACTTGGCGGCCCAAGGCGACGTCCTTTGCCACGTAGACCGCCCCCATCGCGCCGTGCCCGATGCGCTCCAGGATCTCGAACTCGCCCTCGGTGGCGGAAATGAGCTGGGCGGCCTGAGCGTTCTGCAGCGAAACGTGGGAAACGACGGTGACGCCCTCGGGTCGGGACGCGCCACAGCTACGGCAGAAGCGATCGTCGCGGCCCATGGCCGCGCCGCATCCCACGCATTGGGTCGGACCGTCGTCCGAGACCGGCACGTGCTGGCCCGTGGCGGTGTCGGCTTCGGTCATCGAGCCGCCGCACCCCGGACAGAAGCTGTCCTCACGGGCGACCAACCGCCCACACGTCGAACACGATACGGTTCCGGACATCTTCCCTTGGGGTGAAAGGGCCGCCTCAGTCTTGGTATACGGTTCGGTACTCGATGTCCAGAGGACCCTTCACCGCCACCGGCTCACCGAGTCGGAACATGCCCGCACCCTGCAGGGGCACCTGGTCCCGGTGCACGAACATCTCCCGTCCCGTCTCCGGCTTCAGGTACGTCCCGTTGGTGCTGTGGTCGTCGAGGTAAAACCGACCAGCCCGACAGACGATGTCGGCATGGGCCCGCGACGCCTGCGCCGACGGAACCACCAGGTCGCACTCGGCGCCCCGCCCGATGGAGAGGGCGTCGCTCGCGTTGCTGTCCAGTGTCCGGCTTTCGGAGCCGAGGGAGACCTCGAGTCGGGCGCGCGGGCCCAGGTCGAGCTTCGGAGCCACCACCGTCATCTGCGACGTCTCGCCGCGCCACAGGATCTCACACAGGTGGAGTTGCTCGTCCCGACCGCGGACCCCGTGCACCCCGAGACTGCGATGGGGGACGGGCTGCCCGGAAGCCGCGACCGTCCCCTCGGTGGTCAGAATCTGGTCGGCTGCCGACAGGGCGACGACTCTCGCGGCCACGTTGACCACGTCGCCGAACACGTCGTCGCTCTCCTCCACCACTGGACCCCAGTGCACGCCGATGCGCACCGCCAGGGTCATTCCCTCCACGGGAGGCCGGGAATTCATGCGCCTCTGCATTCCGACCGCAGCGGACACACCGGCGAAGGCGTCGGGGAATGCGGACATGATCTCGTCACCGATGGTCTTGATGACGGCTCCCCCGTGCTCCGCGGTGACGTCCCCCAAGCCCTCGAGGATGCCCGCGATGACCCGTCTCGACTCCACGTCGCCGAGGCGTTCGGTGATGCCCGTGCTGTTGCACACGTCGGCAAAGAGGATGGCGCGATCCGGCATGGACTCTCATCGGGTCGATCACTCGCCGACGTCCGGTCGGCGTTCCCCTCCAAGGTAACGCGCGCGTCGGGGGCGGGAGAACGATTCCGTGCAGGTTTTCCTGGCATTGGCTGCACCCGTCTGACAACTTCGTTCAGACCAGTTCGAGATCCGATGCTCCACCCCTCGGAATCGGAGGACCTGATGGTACGTCGTGTGTTAGTAGGACTCCTGCTCGCCCTCGCGACGACATGGGCCGACGTCGATGCGCAGACCGCCCAGAAGTTCTCGATCCAGGCGTCGGCCCTCGGCGTCCAGCTGACGGGCCTGGGCGACGCCGAAGCGGCGTTCGGAGGTGGTGGTGAGATCCAGCTGCGCTGGAACCCCAGCGCCTTCTCCCTCGGACTCGGCTTCCAGACCACGACGCACGATTCGGAACCCAACAGCGTGACCTTCCGGGGTGGCTTCCTCGAGCCCCGTTACGTGGTGGGCGCCCTCGGGGAGTCGGTGGGTGTGTATCTGAGCGGGCGCCTCATGTCGCTGAACGCCACGTTCTTGATTCTCGGCTCCGAAATCGAGATCGACGGCACGGCCGTGAGTGGCGGGGGTGGGATCCTCGTCCGTCTGGGCTCCAGGGTGAACGGCGACCTCGGCGTCACCGTCGGAAAGGAGTTCTACGACGGTGAGGCAGCGGATGGGGTCACCGTGGTCACACGGCTGGGCCTGGCGGTGGGAATCGGGTAGGAGGTGGTCAGCGGGTCCGGATGAGGAGCACGCCGTTGCGGCTCCGCGAGCCGCCGCCGTACTCCACCGAGGCTTCGATGGGACTCAGGAGTCGGATGTCTTCGATGGCCGTCGGGTCGAGGTCCTGAAGCACCTGCTCCGGCGACCCCACCCGGGCCCCGTTGATGTAGACCTCGACCATGCCCTGACACTGTCCATCCGTCTCACTCGACCGCCTGCGAGCGATCTCGATGCAGACGCCACGAAAGGGCATACGGGTGAACCCCACTACCACGACCTCCTCAACGAACAGGCCCGGGATCCGCGCGCTCCTGAGGAGCTCCGGAAAGTCCGTGACGCGATGGAGGACGGCGTCGATCTCGTCTCTCGAGAGCCCGTCGTAGCGGGTGCCCGAGCGGATTCGATCGTCGACGGCGGCCGACCGGACCCGGACCTCCAACGGCGCGATCTCGACTGGTGTCTGACGGAGCTCGAAGTCGACCTGCAAAGTATCGCCCACTCCGATGAGGACCGCGCCTTCCGAGCGTCCGTAAGCGATGTGCTGGGCGTACAGGGTGACGTCGCCCGGCGGGACCCCCGCGAGTACGAAACGGCCGTCTGCGTCTGAGATCACCCGGGCTCGACTGGATACCATTCCCACGACCACCCCTTCCACGGGTGTCCCCGCTTCGGCGTCGCGTGTCACACCCTCGATCCGAGACGGTGGAGTCACCGGCACGTACAGCACCAAAGGGACGAGCGTCCCATCGGCCGGGGGTAGGGGACGGCTGCGGCTCCGGGCGAGACCCGAGCGGGCATAGGCGCGGACCGGACCTTCCGGCGTACAGAGGGGGACCTCTCCGGCTGTGTTCGTTCGGACCGAGGGGCGACCCCCGGCACCCTCCACTACCACCTCGGCTGCAGGCAGCGGAACTCGGGTCAGGAGATCGCGGGTCACCATCGACCCCACGCATTCGGCCGCCCCCCAACGCGCTTCGCGCCGCGACTCCAGCGCCCGCACCGACGAGCGTGCGGAGGTGACCTCTCCGGCCGTGACCCGCAGCTCAGGCAGCGGGCTGAACATCCAGGATGCCCGAGCAGGATGGGAGATGGCCGGGATATAGGCCCCCGGAGGGACCCCGAGAAACTCGAAGACTCCCGCCGAGTCCGTCGTCACGGATCGCGTGCCTGACAGCCAGACCGTTGCCCCGGCCAGGGGCACACCTGCCACACTGTCGTAGACCACGCCGGACACGATCCCTGTGGGTTGCTGGCCGGAAGCCGGGACCGGCGAGGACAAGGCGACGACGCCGACCCAGATCGCGAGGGCCCGGGGCCGTATCGCCGAGGCCCGAAGCCGGGCCGACGGGCTCATGGGAGTATGGTCCGCCACGACCGTGACGACGAGCCGATCCATCCGCCCACCACAGCCCCGACCGCCAGACCCACGACGCCACCCCAGGCGGCGCCGCTCCGTTCCGCCGACGTGCATTCCGACGGGTCCTGACAGCCGAAGGATGCGGCCATACCCGCCAGAAGGCCGCCGGCGAGTGCGCCGCTGATCCCGCCGAGGAGCGCGCCCGAGTTCGTGCGCCCGACGCGAACGGAGAGGGATTCCATCTCGTCGTACGCCACCGGAATGAGGACGCCCTGGTCGGCGAGCCACAGCGAGTCCGCGCCGGCGCGCTCGAACCGCACATCCTCGAGCCAGAGGCCCGGGGCCGTCACGCGGACATGCTGGCCAGCGTCGAGCGTCGCTGCCAACTCTTCGGCTGAGCGATCCTGCGCCTCCAGAGAGGCGCTCGAGGCGGCCAAGGCCAGGCACGTGACGAAGAGGCGCTTCAGGGTCCTTGCTCCGTTTCGGGGCGTGGTTCTGTGGGATGCTACGCGACTCCACGGCCGAACTTACATCGTTCGCCCGACCCCGTGCGCGCCGTGAGGCCATTGCGCCCGGGGAGCGGCCGCGCGAACCCTACGCTATGGATCAGGACCGCTGGCGCGAACTCAGTCGTCTCTTTCACGAGGCCTCGGCAGCACCGCCCGACGAGCGGGAGGCGCTCCTCCGCCGGGCGTCCGAGCGGGATCCCGCGCTTGCCGACGAGCTGCGGGCACTCGTCGAGGCGGACGAGGGCTCGGGGGATCTGCATCGCCGCGTCCACAGGGCGGCCGAGACCCTCGAAGCCGATCCGCGAGGTCGCACCATCGGTCCGTACCGCGTCGTCCGGGAAGAAGGCCGGGGCGGCATGGGCCGGGTCTTTCTGTGTGAGCGGGCCGACGGGCACTTCGACCAGATCGTGGCCGTCAAGGTCATGCACCTCGGTGCCATGTCCGAGGGTCTGCAGGAGCGGTTCCGTCAGGAACGCCAGATCCTCGCCCGCCTGCAGCATCCCCATATCGCTCGGCTCCTCGACGGGGGGCTGACCGACGAGGGGGAGCCGTACTTCGCCCTGGAGTACGTCGATGGCAGGCCCATCGATGAGTACTGTGACGAACAATCGCTGGCTGTCGAGGATCGCCTGCGCCTTTTTCAGGACGTGTGTCGCGCCGTGGTGTACGCCCACGCCAATCTGGTCATCCACCGCGACTTGAAGCCGGACAACATCCTGGTCACCGCCGAGGGCCGGGTGAAGCTCCTCGACTTCGGCATCGCCAAGGTTCTGGTGGAAGACGACGGGGCGCCCGCTCCGGCGGGCACCGCGCTCTGGGCGCTGACGCCGTCGTACGCGTCGCCCGAACAGGTCCGGGGCGAGCCGGTGGGCACCGCGACCGACGTCTATTCGCTGGGGGTCATCCTCTATGAGCTTCTCACCGGCGTCCGGCCTTACGTGGTGGGAGGGAGTCCCACGGCCATCGAGCACGTGGTCTGCTCCACCGAGCCCGACCGTCCCAGCACGCGCATCGCCAAGGACACGACGCTCTCACCGGAGGAAGCTCGGGCCGTAGGTCGCGCCCGGTCCACCGATCCCGTGCGCCTTCGCAAGCGTCTGACAGGGGACCTGGACGTCATCTGCATGAAGGCGCTGCGTAAGGAGCCCGAGAACCGGTACGCGTCGGTGGATGCGCTTCTGGACGACATCACCCGGCACCTCGAAGGGCGGACGGTCCAGGCTCGACCGGCCACGCTTTCGTATCGACTGGGCAAGGCGGTCCGCCGGAATCGTTGGGCCGTGGGAGCCGCCGCTGCGGTGCTGGTCTCGAGTTCGGCCCTCGTGGCCTTCTACACCGCGCGTCTAGCGGACGAGAGGGATGCGGCCCGGACGGAGGCCGCCAAGGCACGGGAGGTGGCGGACTTCCTCCAGGGCCTCTTCGAGGTGTCGGATCCGGACGAGTCCAGGGGCCAGACGGTGACGGCCCGGGAGCTTCTGGAGGCAGGCGCCCGCGAGGTGGAAACGGGGCTCGAGGGACAGCCCGAGGTGCAGGCGACCATGCTACGGGTCATTGGCGAGGTGTATTCCGCCCTGGGCCTCGCCAGGGATGCCGAGCCTCTGCTCCAACAGGCCTACGACGTGAATGTCCGATTGTACGGCCAGCAGCACGAGGAGACGGCGTTCAGTCAGTTGTCGTTGGCGTCGGTGAAACAGGACCTCGGCGAGATCGAAGCCGCCGGCCCGCATTTCAGGCAGGCCGTCGAGACCCTCGAGCTGGTCCTCCCTCCGCAAGATCCGCTGGTGTCGGAGGCGGTCGAGCAGTTGGCCTTCTGGTTGGAGACCAACGGCGACTACGAGGGTGCGGAAGCCGAGTACCGGGCGGCGCTGGCGGCGCTCCGCAGCGCCGGACACGAGGACGATCCCGCTGTGGCGTCGCTCCTTTCCAGCCTGGGGAACCTTCTGAGGAACTCGGGGGAGCGGGAGGCGGCGGAGACCATCCTGCGGGAGGCGTTGGCGTTGCAGACCGAGCTCTACGGCGAGCGGCACACCGATGTCGCCAGCACCATGCGCCAACTCGCCAGCCTCCTCCGGGACGAGGACCGGTTCGTCGAAGCCGACACCCTCTACCAGCGGGTCCTGGCGATCCGGCGGGAGCTCATGGGACCCGTGCATCCCGAGATCGCGGTGGCTCTCAACAGCTACGCCATCATGCTCAGCCGCATGGGGGAGTCGGATCGGGCCCTGGCGACGTACGAGGAGTTCGCGGCCATGCTCGACCAGATCCACGACGGCCCTCATCCGGACGTCGCGGCCGCGCAGCACAACCTGGCCATGGAGTTGACCTCCGCCGGCCGCATCGACGAGGCCCTCGACGGATTCCGCCGGTCGTTGGAGATCCAGGAGGAGGTCTACCGGCCCGGCCACCCCAATCGGGCCTTTCCCCTCGTGGGCATGGCGTCGGCTCTCAGGGCGGCCGACCGTCTCGACGAGGCCGAGGACGCGCTTCGACGGGCTTTGGCCATCCGCAGGGAGGCGCTGCCGGTGGGCCACCGACACATCGGAGAGGCCTTGAGCGATCTGGGCGCCGTGCTCATGGATCAAGGCCGACACCCCGAGGCGGAGCCGTTTCTCGTCGAAGCCTACGACATGCTCCTCGAAGGTGAGGGGCCCGAGGCCGGCCGAACCCGCACGGCCAAGGAACGGTTGGACCGCTTGCGCCAGGAGCGCTCGGCCGACTCCACCGACTCGATGCGCTGACGTGGGCTCCGAATCGAGCACAGCCTCGCCTCGGCGCTGATGTCGGCTCCGGAGCGCGCTCCCGTCGTCGTCGTAGGTGCCGGCGCCGCAGGCCTCATGGCGGCGCTGTTCGCGGCTCGTGCCGGCGCGGACGTCGTCCTCATGGAGGGGACGAAGGACGGCGGAAGGAAGATCCTCATCAGCGGGGGCGGGCGGTGCAACATCCTGCCCTCCGAGGCCGCTCCGCGGCGGTACGTCACGGACTCGTCGCCGAACTCTCTCCGGAAGATGCTTCGCTCCTGGCCGCTGGACGAGCAGAAGCGGTTCTTCGAACGGGAGTTGGACCTGCGCCTGGTGCGGGAGGAGGAGACGGGAAAGCTCTTTCCGGAGACCAACCGGGCGCGGGACGTGCGGGATGGCCTGGTGGCGCGCGTCAGGGAGTCGGGAGCGCGCATCTGGTTCGGCGCTCGCGTCGCCGACGTAGGTCCGACCGGGGGCGGATGGACGGTCTCCGTCGAGGGAGCCCCCGATCTCCAGGCCTCGTGTGTCGTCCTCGCCACCGGGGGCCTGTCGGTGCCGGCCACGGGCAGCGACGGCGTGGGAATCGAGATCGCCCGACGGTTGGGTCACGGCATCCATCCCACCTACCCGGCGCTCACCCCGCTCACCGCCCAGCCTACGCCGCACGCGGAACTGGCCGGCGTGTCCCTGACCGTCACCATCCGGGCGCCCGGTACGAAACCCGCCTTCTCCACGCGCGATGGCTTCCTCTTCACCCACCGGGGCTGGAGCGGACCGGCCGTGCTCGACGCCTCGCACCTCGCCATTCGGGGTCGCAGCGACGGGTCACGGCAGCCGTTGGAGGTGCAGTGGGCCGATCGGGATGGAGAAGCGTGGGACCGCAGTCTCAGAGGGGAGGGGAGTCGGACGGTACGGGCGTGCGTCTCGGAGATCCTTCCCAACCGTCTCGGCCAGCGACTGTGCGAGGAGGCGGGCATCGATCTCGACGCCCGCCTCGCCACCCTGCGGCGGGACCAGAGGCTGCGTCTCGTGGATCTCCTGACCCGGTACGAGCTGCCCTGGACGGGCGACGAGGGATACAAGAAGGCCGAGGTCACAGGAGGGGGGGTCGCCCTGTCGGAGGTCGACCCGGCGACCATGGAGAGCCGACGGACGCCGGGCTTGTTCCTCTGTGGCGAGCTCCTCGATGCGTTCGGACCCATCGGTGGGCACAACTTTCTCTGGGCGTGGGCCACCGGGCGCGCCGCCGGAGTGGGAGCGGCGGCTGTGGCCGTCGCCCCATCGACACGAGGATCGGCGTGACACAGGGCACCCCGGTGGTGGTGGGCATCGGAGGTGGGAGCGCATCGGGGAAGACGGCGGTGGCCCGAGCCGTCGTCACGGATCTCGGCAGACACCGCGCCGTGTTGATCCCCCACGATGCGTACTACCGCGACCTCTCCCATCTCCCCATGGACGAGAGGCGTCGGGTGAACGTGGACCATCCGGCCAGTCTCGAGACCGACCTCCTGGTAAGGCATCTGGACGCGTTGCTTCTCGGTCGGCCCATCGAGGTGCCGGTGTACGACTACGCCACGCATGAGCGAGGGGACGATCCCGTCCTCGTCCACCCAGCTGCCGTCATTGTCGTGGAGGGCATCCTCGCCCTCGCCGAGAATGCGCTCCGTGCCCGGATGGACCTGGCCGTCTACGTCGACGTCCCCGAAGAGGAGCGATTGAGGCGGCGGCTGCGACGCGACGTGGAGACCCGGGGCCGGACGCCCGAATCGGTACGCGACGACCACGACGGGCGCGTTCAGCCCATGCATCGCGCCTTCATCGAACCGAGTCGCCAGGGAGCGGATTTGGTCGTGACGGGCGGTGGCCACAACGACGCGGCCATCGCCGAAGTGGTGCACCGTGTCGAGCAACTCCTCGTCGAACGCGGCTACGTCTGAGGGTCGGTGGTGAGCCGCCGCCGAGGTGGAGCACCGGTGCGCCTCGTGGACGACCGACTCGGGGGTCCGTATGCTCCCACCTCGTCCCCGACCCGGCGGCCCGCGCGCTGCCACCTATTCCCGAACCGGAGAGTCCACGATGGTGCGTAGATCCGAAGTCATTCCTCTGGCGCTGGCGGTCGCGGTGGCGGTTTCGAGCCCGTCCGCGGCGTCGGGTCAGCTTCTGACCCTCCCTTTGCCGGACATCCCCGACTCTCCCGAAGCGTTGGTCGTGGAGGTGGAGCTGGCTCCGGGGCAGGCCTCCCAGCCCCACCGACACGACGCCTACGTCTTCGTCTACGTGCTGGAGGGGGTCGTGGAGATGCAGGTCGCGGGTGGGGAGCTGCAGAGGCTTTCTGCCGGGGAGCTGTTCCACGAGACGCCGAGCGACGTCCACACGGTCTCACGCAACCCGAGCGCGACGGAGACCGCCCGCATACTCGTCCACTTCATCAAGGAAGCCGGGGCCCCCGTGACGACCCAGGTCGGCGGCCAGAACCCTCGCTGAGACGTCGGCGGGGCGCGGTCAGCGCCTACCGGTGGCGCTATGCACGCCGGCGATCTCAGCCGCCCTCGATCCCGGCGCGGGGGGAGGCGACGACCTCGGGCGTCTCCCAGACGGCCTCACCGTGCCGGAGCAGCACGATGCGTCCCTGCCGGTCCACGACCCAACTCGTGGGCAGACCCCTCAAGCCGAAGGCGAGTGGCATCCGCTGCTCTTCCAGGTAGATGGGCAGGTCGTAGGGGTAACGCCTGAGGAACCGGCGCACCGGCCTCTCCTCGTCGGCCGCCACGATGAGAAAATCCATGTCGGCGTCGCCCATGGCCTCGCGCAGGCGTTCGATGCTGGCCATCTCCCGGACGCACGGGACGCACCACGACGCCCACATGTTGATGAAGACGACCCGACCCTCGAATGCCCCCAGGCTGATGGCTCCACCGTCCAACTCGCGGATGGCCCAGTCGTAGTCGGCGTGGCCATAGACGGTCAGCGCAGAGGGTCCGTCCTGGTCCGGAACCTGCCCGCTTGCCGCAACGGGGGCGAGGACGAGCAGCGTGACGGCCAGGGCCGCCGGTGACCTCAACGCGCCACCCCGTACCGGATCCCCATGAGGAGGTGACGGCCGCGCATGGGTCCGTAGACGTACGCGGTGTCGAAGTCGTCGCTGAAGGGATCGCCCGGCGCGATGAGTGGGCTGGGCTGCACATAGTCGGTGACGTTCTTCACCGAAAGGTAGAGTTGGGCCGCGTCGGTGAGCCTCCACGTGCCCTGAACGTTGTGGACGGCATACGTCGACGACCGCTCCGGTCGCGTGAAGGGCTCGTCGTACGATGGGAGGCGCATGGGCCCTGTGACGCTGCCCGTGTAGTCGAGGCTCAGGGGGAGCGTGCGGAAGGTGTACGTGCCCGAGATCGTCGCCCTGGCCTCGGGCGCGAAGAACTCGTCCTCACGCACACCGCCCTCGGAGGTGTACACGTCCTGGAGGGTGAGCCCCACCGAATAGAGGAAGCGGTCGAAGTCGACGTTCTGATTGAAGCTCAACGACACGCCACGACTCACGGCGTGGCCGGCCAGGTTGTCGTAGACGATCTGGTCGGGGTCGACATCGTAGTCGGGCTGGATCTTGTTGGAGAAGCGCGTGTGGAAGAGATCGACGTCGATCATCATCGGGTTGGGGCCGAACTCGATCACCTGATTGAGGTTCAGCGTCACGCTCCGGGACCGCTCGGGCTCGAGCTCGGAGGCGATGACCACTTCGCGGGCGCCCGTCAGCGCCGCGTGATCCTCGGTGAAGAGGTTCACCACGCGGAAGCCCGTTCCTGCGTTGAGCCGGACGGCTGTGTGCTCCCAGGGATTCCACTTCATCGCGAGGCGCGGGGAGAGGATGGCGCCATGGTCCTCGTGGTGGTCGGCGCGCAACCCACCCAATACCGTCAGGTTCGAGCTCACGGTGACCTCGTTCTGGGCCAGGGCTCCCGGGATGATGCGTCGGTCGGCCGAGGACGTCGCCGGAGTGTTGTCGTCGTAGACCTGGTATCGGGCGGTGGCGCCTACGAGGAGGTCATGACGGCCGAGGGTCGAGCCCCACAGGACGTTTCCGAAGCCGATGTGTTGGCTCGCGTCGTACCGGGAATCCCCGTACCAACTGTCCTGGTCGTGCCAGCTGTACGAGCCCTCCACCCGCACGGCGTCGGACCATCGTGGTAGCCACGACCCCATGACCTCCACCCGTTGGGTGTAGATGGACTCACCGTAGACCTGATCGCTACCGCGGAGATCGCTGTTCCATGCCTCCACGCCACCGAAGCGGTCCTCGTAGAGGTACTTGGCGGTGAGGGATCCGCTCCGCCGACCCTCCCGGGTGACATCCAGCTTGCCGAAGACGACGCCCCGCCTCGTCAGAGGGAAATCCGTGAAGCCGTCCTGGTTGCCGTCGACGAAGACGTCGTTGTACGCCACGTTGCCGCTCAGAAAGCCACTCACATCGCCCGGTTCGGTGGAAAGGGCGAAGTCGATGTTGCCTTCGGCATCGGTGGTTCCGGATGCATCCACCGAGAAGCGGGGCGCGAATCGCGGATCCTTGGTGATGACGTTGATGACGCCCGCCATGGCCTCCGAGCCGTAGAGGGTCGACGACGGCCCCTTGATGATCTCGATCTGCTCGATGAGGGACGGGTTGATTCCGTTGAGTCCGTAGACCGACGCCAGCGAACTCATGAGCGGCATCCCGTCGATGAGGACGGCCGTGTACGGCCCCTCCATCCCGTTGATGCGGATATTGTTCGTGTAGCACACGCCGCAGTCGACCTGGGTGTAGAGGCCGTTCACGAACTGGATGGCCTCGGTGAGGTTGTTCGTGGCGTTGCGCTGGAGGACGGCCTGCGGAACGACGCTGACCTTGACGGGAGAGGCCGCGACGGTGGCGGCCTTCATCGTGCCGGTGATGGTGAGAGCCTCCAGGGCCACGGGATCCGGAGCGAGCTGCACGCTCAGGACGCCGTCCTGGGGCACGGCCACGGTGCGTTCGGCAGCCCCATACCCCTGGGCCGAAACGAGGAGAACGTGCTCCCCCGCCTCGAGCCGAAGCAGCTGAAACCGCCCCTCGGCGTCGGCGACGACGCCTCGCTGAGATCCGGCCAGGGTGACCCGCGCGTAGCCGATGGGGACTCCGCGATCGTCCACCACGGCGCCCTGGAGGCCATGGGTCTGTGCGTGTGCCGGTGCGGACGATCCACAAAGGACCGCGAAGAGGAACGCCGCGAGGGCGACGTGTGACCTGGAAATCCCGGACATCGAATGGGGATCCTGAGAGGGGCCACCGGTGATTCGCACCGGAGCCGCGCCATATTTAGCCTTGCCTAAAAGTAAGTTTTAGGCGCGCCTAATCGATGTCAAGCCCCGTGGTTGCGAGGCCTACCGGCGTTCCCGTCCTCTGGAGGCGGGGAATCGCTCGTCGAGCTGGGTCCAGAGGGGTGCCGTAGCCAACTCTTCGCCTCCCAGCTCGAGGGCGGAGCTCCCGGCCCGGAACGCGCTCTCCAGAAAGTCGAGAAGGATCCGGCGGGGGTCGGAAGCCCCACGGACGTCGTCGTACTTGAGCATTGCCAGGTGCGATCCCGCAGACTCCTGCCACCAGCCGGACTCCGGCCGAAGCGGATGGGTCGCGAGACCCGGCGGCTCGGGGGCGGTGTAGCTGTAGTAGGCGGGGAAGCGCACCTGGGGGTCGCCCGGCCAGTACCCGAAGCTGACGACCTCGTGGGAGTACGCCTCCACGTCCGACCGACGCGGGCCTTCGCCGAAGGAGGGCGCCCGCCGTCCCGTGAACCGCGTCACCGCGAGGTCGAAGGAGTGCCAGAAGAGATGGACCGGCGACGTTCGCATGAAGGAGCGGCCGGCGAAGGTCCTGAACGCCTCTTCGGTGAAGACCAGCGACTGCCACCACCGACGGATGGCGTCTCCGTCCCACGTTCCGTGCGTGTCGTCCTCGGCGAATGGGATCTCGGAATGGGGGTTGGCGAAGGGCCGGGCGAGGATGTCGGTGGTGTAGCCCGAGCGCTCGAGCATGGCCATGGTGCCGCGGAACACGTCGGCGACGGACGCTCCCTTCAACTCGATGCCGTCGCGGTCACCTCCGCTGTCGAGCAGGGTCAGGCGCAGGTCGTGGACGTCGAGGTCGAGCTCGAAGCTTCCGCCGCGGGTGAAGATGGGCCCGGTACCGATCCCGCGAGGCGTGACGCGCAGCGTCGCATGCCACCAGTGGGGCTCCTTGGGCTGGTTCGCCAGCTTGACCTTGCCGATGATCTGGGAGGTCAGGTGGAGGGTCGCCTTGGTGGGCTCCCAATCGTCGTAGGGGAGGGCGGGAAGGGGAGGGGTCGCCGTCATGAGGGTTCTCGCGT
>CALJKZ010000485.1 GCA_937983085.1 uncultured Gemmatimonadales bacterium | reverse complement strand
GGAGGAGGGGAAACTCCCGGGGGTCGTACTCGAGATCGGCGTCCTGGACCACCACCACGTCGCCCCGGGCGTGCTGGAAGCCCGTCCGCAACGCGGCCCCCTTTCCTTTGTTCTGCTCGTGGAAGACCAGCGTATCGATGAGCTCTCCTTCCAGCTCCCGCAGAATGTCACGGGTGCCGTCGGTGGAGCCGTCGTCGACGCAGATGACTTCGAGCCAGAGCGGCACTTCCCGCACGCGGCGAATGAGATTCTCGACGGTACGCCGTTCGTTGAAGACGGGTATGACCACGGATAGGCGGACACGGTCCCACGCGAGGTCGCGCTGCTCGGTGAAGCCGTAGCCTGGAAGTCCTGGCATCGTCATGCGTCAATCCCGTAGCGGTTGAGCTTTCTGTAGAGCGTGGAGGGGTCGATCCCCAACACCTCGGCGGCGCGGGTCTTGTTGCCGCCTTCGGACTCGAGAACCCACAGAATGTAGGCTCTCTCGATGACCTCCATGGTTGGATTCGCGGGTGCCTCGGAACCCGCGAGTCGCGGAGCCGGAGCCTCCCGCACCCGATCCGGGAGCGCCTCGGGCTCGATGACGTGTCCGTCCGAGACCACGACGGCCCGTTCCAAGGCGTTCTCGAGTTCCCGCACGTTGCCCGGCCACTCGTACTCCGTGAGGAGCTTCATGGCCTGGTCGGACAACGTGAAGACCTCCTCGCCCTCGGCCCCGGCTTCGCGGAGGAAGTGCTTGGCCAGGATGGGGATGTCCTCCCTTCGCTCCCGGAGCGGTGGGAGGTGGAGTTGGATGACGTTGAGCCTGTAGTAGAGGTCACTGCGGAAGGACCCGCGTCCGATCTCTTCTTCCAGGTCGCGGTTGGTGGCTGCGACGATCCTCACGTCGACGGGGACGGACTGGGTCGAGCCCACCGGGATCACTTCCCTTTCCTGAATGGCTCGGAGCAGCTTGACCTGGGTGGCCGGGCTCATCTCCCCGATCTCGTCCAGGAAGAACGTGCCACCGGCGGCGGCCACCAACAGGCCGTCGCGGTCCTTGACGGCGCCCGTGAAGGACCCCTTCACATGTCCGAAGAGTTCGCTCTCCAGAAGGCTCTCCGGGAGTGCTCCGCAGTTGATGGACATGAAGGGACCGTCGCAACGCTCGGAGAGCGTGTGGATGTAGCGCGCCACCACCTCCTTACCGGTCCCGCTCTCGCCTGACAACAGCACCGTGGACTCTGGCCCGGCCACCGTCTCGGCCAGACCGAGGACCTCGATGAAGCTCGCGGCCACGCCGATGGGCCTCCCTTTCCCACCGTTCTTCGAAGTGCGCTTGATCTCGCGCTTCAGCCGCTTGTTCTCGACCTTCAGCTCTCTGGCCTCGGCGGCCCGCCGGCAGATGGCCAGGAGCTCGTCGTTGGCGAAGGGCTTCTGGAGGTAGTAGTACGCCCCTTCGTTCACCGCGCTGACGGCCGACTGCAGGGACGCCTGGGCCGTCATGAGGATGACGGCGATCTCCGGATCCACGTTCCGGGCGTGGGCCAGAACCTCCAACCCTGTCGCGCCCGGCATGCGGATGTCGGTCAGGACGATGTCCGGGCGCTCGTCTTCGAGGGCAGCAAGAGCCTTCGGGCCGGAATCGGCCACCGCGACCTCGTAGCCCTCCCCCCGAAAGAGGATCTCGAGCGTGTGGAGGATCGCGGTCTCGTCGTCTACTAGAAGAATCTTCACGTGGTCAAGCCTGTGGTCTGTAGATCGGCGGGCTCCGGGCTTCCCGGCAGGAAGATCACGAACTCGGCTCCCCCGTCCTCGCTCTCCTCGACGAACGTCGCCCCGTCGTGGGCCTCGACGGCTCGGTGGACGACGGCAAGCCCGAGGCCGCTCCCCGCGTCCTTCGTCGTGAAGAACGGATCGAAGAGCCGGGGTCTCGACCCGACGGGGATGCCCGGTCCGCTGTCACCGACCGAGAGCCTCACCGGATGAGAGATGTCCGTGCCCCGCGGGCGTCGGCGGTCGCGCTCGTTGCGGAGGGCCACCGTCACCCGTCCGCCCGGGCCAGCGGACTGCCCCCCGTTCAGGATGAGATTGAAGAGGGCGCGGTGCAAAAGGTCCGCGTCGCCTTCCACATAGATCGGTCCGTCGTCGACGTCGGTGACGATTTCGACGCCGTCCAGCGCCGGATGTTGCTTGGCGAAGAGCGCGCACCCCCGGACCAACGCCTGGAGATCAACGCGCTCCGTGGCCCCCATCCCCAGCCCCGAGTAGTCCAGGAACTCGGTAAGGAGGCGACTGAGGCGGTCAGATCCGGACAGGAC
>CALJKZ010000484.1 GCA_937983085.1 uncultured Gemmatimonadales bacterium | reverse complement strand
GCATGAGTCTCGATTCGACGCCGGAACGTACTGGAGGTGCTCGCCGGAAAGAGCGTCCATCCGGACCACGCGCGCTCCGCCTTCTGGAGCGCGAAGACGACGGAGGACGAGACGTGGCAGCGGACGAACGAGACAGGCCGAAGAAGCCCAAGCGCCGGCGGCGCTTCGGGAACATCTTCAGCCGCAAGTGGGCGTCGGGCCGGCGGACCTGGTCGGCGGTCTGGTACTGCAAGAAGGAGGGGCGCAAGCTCACACGCGCCTTCGACACCGAGAAGGAGGCGAAGGACTTCCTCGCCGAGGTCGAGAAGCGGCTCCTGACCGAGACCTACGAGGTCCCGCCGACGCTCTCGGAGGTCGAGGAGAAGGAGGAGCAGGCCCGCGCCGCGGTGCGCAAGCCCCGCTGCCCGACGCTCCTCGCATACGCGGAGGACGTCATCGAGCGGCGCCTCGACCCGGTCCTCTCCGACGGCGCGATGGGCGTGCTCCGGGCCGCGCTCCGCGCGTGGAAGGGCTTCTTCGGCGCGCGCGACGGACGCCGCGCCGTGAAGCTCGACGAGATCACCCCGGCGATGCTGCTGGACTATCGCGCCTGGCGGGCGACCCACCGGAACTCCCGCTACGGCCCGGACAAGCCGATCAGCCCGCGCACCATCAACTCGGACCACACCGCGCTCGTCCGCATCCTGAACGAGGCCGTTCTCGACGGCCACCTGGAGAGGAACCCGCTCGCCGGGATGAAGAAGCTCCGCGAGACCCGCCGCCAGCGCCGCTACCTCACGAAGGAGGAGCTCTCGGCGCTGATCACGAACTGCCCGGACCACTTCCGGCCGTTCGTGGTCACCGCCGCGTACACCGGCGCGCGGAAGGGCGAACTGACCCGCCTCCGCTGGTCCGACCTCGACTTCGAGAACGGGAAGATCGCCCTCTACCGCCCGAAGGTCGGCAACGCCGACTGGATCGACATGCACCCCGCGGTGGCCGCCGAGCTCACGCGGCTCCGGGACGAGCGCGAGCGCGCGCTGGCCGAGAAGGGCGAAAGGGTCCTCCCCGAGCACCACGTGTTCGTCTCCTGGCACGGCACCCCGTACAAGGAGATCCGCCGCTCCTGGGACCTCGCGCTGAAGGCCGCGGGCCTCGACGGCCGCGAGGGCCTGACCCCGCACAGCCTGAGGCACTCGTTCGCGACGCACTTCCTCCAGAACGGCGGGGCGGTCACGGATCTGCAGCAACAGCTTGGTCACGCCGAACTTGCGACGACCCAGATCTACGCGAGCGCGCTCTCGGCGCGCCGCCGCGCGGCGGTGATGGCGCTCGACTTCGGAGGCCAGCCGCCTTCTCCTCCGGCACGCACCGCTGCCGCATCGTGATTCATACTCTGCGCCTCGCCGCCGCTCACCGGTTCTGCCAAGCGCAACCGATGTCACACCTCGGCGGCTTCGGGGCGCGCGCGCAGCGTTGTCCAGAGCCGACTACTCCATGCGCGCGACGCACCCCGGACAGACGGCCTTCACAGCGTCCGACACTCGCGACTCGACATCGGTCTCGTCAGCGACATCGGTCGTCCCAGACAGCACTCTGTCAACAGCGCGCTCGAACGCCAACCGACTCAGCGAGTACATCGGGCCACGCGCACCCTCATACCCGCACTTGACCGCCGCCATCGCTTGGCCCAGTGACAGCGCGGCCTCTACGCTCTCGCATGGCGCACTCTCCAGACCCGCGCTCCCGCCCACGCAGAGCCGGTGGACAAGGCCCGCTGTACACCAATCGCCTGCCCCCACCGAGTCGCGAAGCGTACCGACCGGGAACCCAGGTAGTTTGGCCCACCTCCCGGCGCGGGCACCGTCGCGACGACGGTACCGAAGCCCGTCCCGTCCCTTCGTCTCAATCTCCAGTGCGCGGGGCTGTGCGCGGACTCGACCTCGCCTCTTGCCGAGACGCTCGCTTGAGTACTTAACCACGTGCGACGCGGCAACCGCCTCCTTAAACAGTCGCTCGTTGCCGATCCCGGACGGTTCGAATACAACTACGGCCCCTTGGTCGCCCCAGTCGGCTGCGAGCTCGATAGCGCGTCGTGTCGCGCGGTCGATGAACACCAGACTCGGCGTCTCTACCGTTTCCACGGCCCGCGCCGCAACGGAAGCGTCGACCGCACGGAATCCCGGAAGCCTGGCTCCGCATGACGGACAGCGCCACAAGAACCTGTGGCGCGGGGCTCCTCTTCCCCGAGTACGGAGGAGTTCCACGACTATGGGCGTGCGTCGATTCGACGAGCACTCGACGTACCGCGTGTCCACGCCGAACATGCCTAGGTCGGCAAGTATCCACCGCGCCGCTGGGTCATCTCCGAGACTCGCAATCGGGTAGCTCTTCCACCCCAGATAACCCAAGATCGCCAGGACGTTGCCACACGTGCCACCGGTCCACTGTCGCGGTCCGTCCTCCTCCCGATCTGTTACGACAACGTCCAACGCGACGAACCCCGTCCCCACGACGACGGGACGCTCCCCGGTCAAGAACAGACCACCAGGTTTGAATTCCATGGCGCGATCTCCGCGAGCAGTCATGATTCGTACGGCTCCCCCGTCAACCAAATCTCACTGGGCACGCGCTTCGTATCCCCCTGGAGCCTTCCCCGGTCATCTACATCCACTTCGTAGGATCCGGCCTCCACGTGGCAGACGGGGAGTTGCCTCTCGACCGCCGCCAGCAGCATCCCGAGCGCTAGCGTCTTGCTCGACAGCGGCGAGACGACCGCGCGAACTGCGCCAATTCCTGGGAGGACGCCAAGGCGTGTTCTGTAGTACTTCTCAACCTCAAGCACCTTCCGGTACACGTCGAATGGACTTCTCTCGTCGCAGAGCAACACATTGTCCGTCGTCACCAAGAACCCCTCGAAGATGACGTCCGCGTGCCGAACGGCAATCTCGTCGGCCCAGCGCATCGACCGCGCAGGGAACGGGAGTATCGGGCACACCTCGATGCACGACCCGCTGAGCTTGCTGTAGATCTTCTCCAGCCGCGCGCCCTCGGTCGCTCCAACCAGAGGCAGCCAGACGACTTGAGCCTCTCCGGTATCCCGAAACGTATGCAGGTAGTCGGCTTGCCCATACTCGCGTCCGGAAATGCGGGAGTCCAAGATCGGGTCTTCCACCACCGCCACATGGAGGTTTCGGAAAACACCGTCGTCACTGAGACGAATCAGGTACGAGATCAGCGGGAAAAACATGCCCCGCGGCATGCCGCTGATATCAACCACGACATCTGAGTATTCGGACAGAACATCGCGCGACTCGTAGACTGCCTCGAGCGTTCTTCGACCCGCGACGTTGTATCCCTCATCGTCATGAGTTCGCACGTCGTGGATCGCCTCGCACCGCATTCCCTCAAGCAGACTGATTTGGTTGGCCTGCTCTGTTGACAACGTCTCTGTGATTGTCCCCGCATCCCCGAATGCCGGACGTGCCACTATTCGCAGCCCGATGTAGCCGAGGCGCTCTCCCAGGCCCGATGCTCCGAGGGCTCGAAGCGCTGCAAGCGACCTCGGGTCGAAGCCAACGCCCACAATCGCGAGCACCCGAACGTCGGGGTTGACGGCCGCGCGGCGCGTCCAGAACCCCGCGAAGTCAGCGTCGATAAACCCGTCGTCCCATCTGACCATCGGCTTCCTATCCCTCGTCCGCCCAGAGGAGGGCGGCCGAGGGCGCCCCCTTCCGCAGAAGATCCCGAATGGGAACCGGCTCCAGCATCATTCTGGTCAACGTCCGCGTCGGCAGGTGCTGCCAGCCACCATAGTGAAACGGCAGCCGATGCCTCACGCAGAGCAAGCGATTCATGTAAAACACGACCTTCTCGGAACCAGCCTGCCCCTGCTTCGTGACCTTCGCCGCAAGCACGTTCCCGGCGACAGCGTTCGTGATGACTTCGCGAAACACCTGAGCGTCTCCACCCTCGCCCTCAACCGCCTTCGCGATCTCCGGTCGCGTCAATCCGAATCCGTTCACACCAGGGGCGATAGGTGCGTTCCCACGCGTAGTCACTGCCTCGAAGTAGAGACCGAGATTATCCACAAGCTGCCGAATCGCCGCGCCGCGTCGGTGTTTGGCCTCCAGCAATCCGTAGTAATCGTCCGCAGCCGCGCGGAGCATCTTCTGCTGGTCCTTGGCGGAAAGGTCTACGTCTCGATCGAGATCTGCCCTATGCACCATGCGATCCACGAACTTTGCCATGATAGAAAGGAGTTGCTCGACGTTGCCGCTTGCCGCACCAATGATTGCGTCCAATCCGAAGTAATACGGCACTCGGAATCGCCGGCTCATGAACAGCTTCGCAGCCTCCATCGTCTTGGAATCCGCCGTCTCCGGTGTCTCCATACCTGGAAACAGGAGTTTTCCACGGTTGGAGAGCCTCTCCAGCAGGATCATGCTGCGTTCCAATGCAATCGCGTCGTCGACGCGCAACCCCTCGCCCTGCGAGGATGTCGCCCCTTCCAACGCCTCGACAAAATCCCTTCCTGCCCTCAGCTCCCTTGCGCGCTTCAGGAGCGTTCCAATTCCCCGGAGGGCACTTGGCCCAGGGATAATCTCTTCCGGACCGCGCAAGAGTTGCCGCAGGTCATTCGTCCCGTATTGCTGGATCGCTTCGGTTGCCTGCAGTCGTCGCTGAATCACATTTCCCGAAAACCGGATGAACTCATTCGGCTTCTCGCGGAAGATCTCATCGACTGCGATTTCTCTGTACTCCCTCCCCTCGTCGGCACCCTCCATTGACACGAGGTCCTCGAGCCCGAGCACGTGGGTTCTAACCGCTATCCACCGCGGGACCGCAGCGCGGCGAACGAACTCGGCCTTGACGTGCGTCCGCTGTTCCGGAGCCAGGTCCTGAAGATCATCGAGCATGACGATCGGCGTAATCTCTCGCAATTGCGCGGTCGTGCAAATCTGAACCGCCAGGTATCGCAGCGCGTACACCCGCGCGTGAGGCTGGATCGTCTCCGGGAGCGGGTCCCCTGGAAAGCTGTTGAGCAAATCCCCGAAGCTCCGCTCAGCCTCAGCGCAGAGCTGCTCCATCTCAGCGATCGTACGAGGCTCGGCGAACAGAGGGGGCGGGGCCTCCTCAGCGGGCAACGCCTTGAGCGCGTGGTCGTCAGAGATACCTAGGTAGCCACAGTCGCTGAGGCGTCGCAGCCCACGGATGAATGCTAGAGCGATCCGCACATCGAGCAGTGTGTTGAGTAGCCCAAGCGGCGCCTGGTCCTCCGTTAGGTTGCCGATGTCCCGCAGGCCGCTGTCGCAGTGGATATACACACCCACGACGCGAGGCCCCGACTCGTGGAGGACTCCCAGCTCTGTCAACCGCTGCAGCAGATCTGTGTCGCCGGGCTGAGACGCGCGCCGACCGTGGATCGCCATGAGTGTCTCGGTTTCAAACAACCGTAAAAGGCTCGACTTCCCAGAGCCTGGGCTACCGCGAACGACGATTAGCTTCGGCACGAACAGGTCGTCGCGCTCAAGCTGCCCGAGGAGCAACGGACAGTACAGCTGAAGAAACTGCGCCGTCTCCATAATCGGGGCGTCCGCCGCCCGGATCTTGAACGCGTTTCGCACCCGCGCCATGGGCTATGACTCCTCGCGTCGGTGGCGCTCGTATCGGACGAACAGGGGATGAAAGTCCGGTTGCTGTCGCGCCCAGAGAAGATAGAGAGAATTGTTTGGGGTATTGTGGTGAAGCACCAGCGGCAGGCCACACCCGTTGAAGCCGAACTTCGTTGTGCCGGTGTGTTCGTCGCCGAACTCGTCGCGGTAGTACTTATCGCACATTCTCCCGATCGGCGTCTCCGGCGACACTGTATCAACGCTTGAGTCGAGCAATGCGGCAGGCCGTATCTCCGGCCGCGCGGAGGGGCCGGGCAGGCGGGAAAGCAGCGGGCGCAACCGATTGACGGCTCGTTCGGTCATCAGCAACGGGCACAAGAAGACGACTGCGTCCGGCGCAAGCAATTGATCGAATGGTGGGCGCGTGCTCACCTTCGACAGTGCGCCGCGCAGGACCGTCCGCCGCTCCTCAGACGCCCCGACAAGTTCCTCGATCGCGTCCGCGAGTGGACCCGTCTCTCCGACACCACGGAGCGCCTCCAGGTCTGCTGCGCCAAGAGGTCCTTGGTGAACCAGTTCCAGCGTTCCCTCCCGCTCGGAGTACCGCAGGCGCCCGCGCAGAACTGCCGGGATGGACGGCTGCGGAGAGCCGGGCGGCAACCTGCATGTCACGACTTCGCGAAGAAGTGTCTGCCCCGATCCGCAGAAGTCGTCAATCAGGAACAGGCACGAGAACTGCGCGGTGTCATCTCCGACGTCGCCTCGCAGATCCCTCAGCATGCTCTGCGCCTTCGCCTCCGAGGTCTCGTAGTATGGAAGCACCTGCTCATTGCTGATCGAGAGGTTGTGACGTCGTATGTAGTCGATCCGGGCGCCATCGCTCATCCCGACATAGAGCGACGCGCGCGAAACCCGCTTGAACTCTGACGAATCACGGATCGCACGAACCTTGTATGGCGGTCTCCCGCCCAGTCGCGCGGCGACGGCGAGTTGTTGTCTGCGGATCACCTCGTAGTAGAGGACACCAGCGAGCTGTTGGAACTCCTGACGCGAAACGAATATCAACTCACTCCGGACGAAGGCTATCGCGTCCTTCCGCTCCTCGGCGTCGAAGCACTGCAGCCAGAGATACAGGCTCTCAAGGAACAACCGCCCTGGGTGATACATTTCATACTTGTTGTACTTGTATTCGGCGAGGAATTGGAGATCCCTAAACAGAGCCGCCACGGTCGCCTCGTCACCCAAGCCGGGGGCGACGGTCTGTAGAAGCTGAAGCGCTAGTTCACGTTTCATCCCAGCGAACCAGGTCGCGCGCGTCGGAGCACGCGTAAGTCGAGCTGGCACCCAGACTCGGACGCCCGAAGGGACCGAAGGTAGTGAAGCGCTGCGGCGGCTCCGCGACTACTTCGAGGAGCGATGTTCCAGCACGTCGCGGGGTTCACGGACGCTTCGTCTACGCTCAGAGAGTAGCGCGTCGAGAGGAGCGCGAAGTCGTTTCCGGGCCACTCCCCCTTATCGCCGATCGCCAGGACGTGCTGGTCGGCCGCGACCAGTGCTGCGAGATGGTCCACAACGGTGGTCTTCGTCACACTCTGCGCCAGCACATCGATCGAGTGACTCGAGCGCACCACGGCCACATTGCCGCTCGACGCGATATCTATGACTCGCCGCCATGTGCTCGGTGCATTGCCAGGAGTAGTTGGGCGTATCGAGACCTGAGTTCGACGCACTTCACACTGGGCAATGCCGGACAGCAGTGTGTCAGCTGTCAGACGGGACGCGACTTCAGCGATGCTCGCGACCGGCTGACCTGCGGACTCCGGATGGGCGTCGTCGTCGAGCAGGCCTAGGTCCGCGCCATTGTAGTATCCAATCACAACGCGCGGCCATGTATCATCTGGAAGTAAACGGCGCAGGTCGTTGCGCACTGAGCGGCCGCGTCCGGTGGCGATGCCCAACAGCACGTTGGACCTCAAGAGCCTCGCCAGTTCTTCGCCGATGGCAGGCCGTGGTCCTGCAAAGCGGTCGCGTTCGTCGCAGAGCGTTCCGTCGTAGTCCAGCGCGACCGCGCCGATGCGCGCGGCAGCCAGTCCCTTGCAGAAGGTCGCGTAGGCGCGCGACCAAGCGGCGAGGTCCGAGCGTTGCTCCAGGAATCGGATGTCGCACCGTAGCTTCCGCGCGATGGCAACGCTCTCAGCCGATCTAGCCTGAGGCGGGACCGCGCGAAGCCCGCGGAGCCGGTAGATGCGGCGACCGAACTCAGGGACACCGGGCCGCCCAGGGTCAATCCCGCACGCCTTCCCGCCGGCGAGTACAGCGAGCAGAGCCGCAAACAGCCCTGCTAGAGCGCCCGAAGTCCCATCCGGGAGCCTCACGCGCAAGGCGGGAACGTCGCCCGGAAGAAGGTCCAGAGTCTTGATCGCGAGCGCACTGTGGGATTCCGTGAACAGGGCAAGCACACCCGAGTCATCGGCCCGCTTCGCGAGCCAGTGGTGACGACCGTGCGCGAAGTTGCGATAGTCCGCTATGTGGACGTTCCGCAGGGCGGCTTCCGAGAACTTCGACTCGATGTCGATCGCTGCGGCCTGAGTTCCTGGATCGTAGAGCACCAGGATCGTGTCGCGGCTCCAGATCGGATGCTCCGGGTCGACTTGAAGTTGCACCAAGTTCTGCAGCGTCTCGACAGGCTCGAACGTCGGGGGAGCGGGGGTTCCCGTGGGTAGCGGCGATCGGCTCGTCTCCTGGTACGCGCGAACAAGGAGCATCGACAGAGCGACGAGCGAGTTGGTTGCTAGGAAGCCATCCTTGCCTGCGGGTGGGCGGAGGCCATCGATGGCGTCGATCATCGGGTAACGACGAGCCATGCGAGATGCGCGACTCCCAGCACGGAAGCACACGAGCACACACCTCTTCGCTTCGCGGGCCGCAGCGCTCTCGAGAGCGGCGACGATGTCGGCGTTGTTTCCGCCGGCCGTCAGCACGAGCACGCCTGCGTCGCCGATGTCGATGGGGGCATCGACGAACTCGAACGGCGTCATGGGGCGCGCGATCCTCCCCGTGTGTCGCTCATGCAGCGTCGCTGCGAAGTGGGCCGCGGTGAACGATCCGCCGGATCCGACGACCAGAAGCGGAAGCGGCGCGAGGCCGGAGACGGCGTGCACCAGTTCGCCGATGTCGACCGATGAGGCCCACGCGTACGTCTCGGGAATCCGAGCGAGTTCTGTTGCGTACGGCTTTCCCATTCAGTGTCGGTCCTGCGGTCGGTGGGTGTGTGCTTCGGCCTGTCACGGCAGACCACGGAGGGGCGGGTCCTTCAGCTCTCAGGTCCGGGGTGGACGCGCCAGGGGACCGTGAAGGCTACCTGCGTGGGAGGACATCCTCGGGGTCACCGCCGAAGTTCGCCGCGGCGGGACCCAAGGGACGGCCTCGCGCGTCTCGGGACGATCTCGCGCGCTACGTTGCGCCCCGAGCCGACGCACCAAGCCACATCGCGGCGCGCGTTGGCACGAAGTCCAGCGGTTAGTCCAGCGGTAGCCGGAATCGCCCGATTCGAGGGGCTTGCAGATCGCTCGCGCTGTCGCTGCAAGTCGCGCGCTCGTCGCGAGTTACGTTGGTCGGGGCGAGAGGATTTGAACCTCCGGCCTCTTGCTCCCGAAGCAACCCCGGATCGTTACGCAGTAAGGACTTACGCTCGTCGCGAACTGCACAAGCTGCACAAGCTGCACAAGACGACTGTGGTAAGCACCTCTAGAGCACCTGTGGGACGCGCCGCCGGCGCCCGCGCGTCCAGTATCCTGGGCACGTGATGACGGGGGACCTCCGAGTTCCAGCGACCGACCGGCCCGGGCTGCACGAGCGGATCGGCGGCGTCCTCGTCCGCCTCGTGTATCTGTCCGGCGCACCCCACCTTGACGTTGGCGTTCTGGCCGCGTTGCGGTCCCGGGGCGCGTGGCGTCAGCGGCGCGCGTCGGCCCAGCGTCGCGGC
>CALJKZ010000483.1 GCA_937983085.1 uncultured Gemmatimonadales bacterium | reverse complement strand
CTCGACCTGGTGGCTGCGCCATGCGGATCGCGCGAGAGCCACCACGCGGTTCTCCCCATGTCCCCGAACCTCTCGGCGGAAGCCAAGCGGCGGATCCTGGACGCGTACCGACCTGAGCTCCTGGTTGCCGGTCATGAAGACGACTTGCCAACGGATGAAGCCTACGAGGCCCTTCCGCTACTCGGCGAGACCAGCGTGTGGCGACGGCGCGAGCCTGAGCAGTCGTCTTCCATCCATCCCGACCTCAAGCTTCTCCTCTCTACGTCGGGCTCCACGGGGAGTCCGCGGATGGTGCGTCTGACGGCCCGGAACGTGCTATCCTATGCGCCCCAGATCGCCAGGGCTCTGGGTATCGACCCCGCCGAGCGCGCGGTCACGTCCCTGCCACTCTTCTACTCCGTTGTCCTGTCGGTACTGCACAGTCATCTCGTGGCCGGCGCCAGCGTGCTTCTTCAAGACGATTCTGTCGTGGAACCGACGTTCTGGGAAGCGGTGGATGAGTTTGGTGTCACGTCCATTTCCGGGGTCCCCCAGACCTTCGCTGCGCTCCACCGTGTCTGCTTCCAGGAGCTGGCACCCACCTCGGCGCGTCCGCTCGCTCACGCCGGCGGAAAGATGCCGGTGCCCCTTATCGCGCACTTCCATCGGATGATGTCGGAAAGGGGAGGCGTGCTGTTCGTGATGTATGGGCAGACCGAGGCCACGGCCCGAATCAGCGTTCTCCCGCCCGCTCAGCTCCCCCAGAAGATGGGGAGCGTCGGAGTTCCCCTCGAGGGTGGGGTCGTGGACATCGATCGGAGTGGATCGGGCTCTCCGGCTGACGACATCGGGGAGATCGTGTATCGGGGACCCAACGTCATGATGGGCTATGCACAAGAGCGACGGCACCTTACCGGCGGCGATGAACTCCAGGGCACGCTCCGCACCGGTGACCTGGGGTATCTCGACGACGACGGGGTTCTATATATTCGAGGACGGATCAAGCGAATCGCCAAGGTGTTCGGCAACCGGGTGAACTTGGACGACATCGAGGATCAGTTGGCCGACGTGGGCCCGCTGGCGGTTATTGACTCAGAAGGGAGATTGGTCGTTTTCGTTCTCGAGCCCAAGGCGCAGCTCGCAGTTGCCGCCATCGACAGGCTGAGCCGTGAGATGCGGCTTCACACTTCGGCGTTTGGAATCATGACACTCGACGAGCTTCCGCTTCTGTCGAACGGCAAGGTGGACTACGCCGGTCTAGCCAGGCTCGCTGAGGACGGATCCAGTCCCTGATGGCGTGGCTTCGGGGAGTCTTCGTCAACACGGTCGACCGCGTGCTGCAGCGCCTGAGGATCGCACGTGAACGCCGTCGCCTGGAACGACTTGTCGCAATGGGGATGACCCTCGGTGATGATGTTGTCCTTCCTCCCTCGACCTGGATCGACGTCGCGCACTGCTACCTGATCGACATCGGTGACAGGGTCCGATTCGGCCCTCAGTGTTTGATACTCGCCCACGACGCGCAGATGGACGAGTTCCTCGATGTAGGCCGGCTCGGCAAGGTGGTGATCGGCGAAGGTGCGCAGATCGGCCCTCGCACCGTCATTCTCTGCAACGTCGAGATTGGTGCCGGGACTGTAGTGGAGGCCGGGTCCGTGGTTTCCACTTCGCTACCGCCCAATAGTTACTGTGCCGGCTCACCTGCCCGGGTAGTGTCATCTGTCGAGGAGTACGCCAAGATTACCGGGGACGCTCTCGAAGGCACGGTCTCCCGGGGCGACCTCTGGAGGAGCCTGAGCAGCCCGCAGGAGCGTGGAAAGATGGTGCGCCGAATCCGGGAGGCCGGGCTGGTCCGTGTCGTCTCGGACGGGGACCCGGAGCGCAGCTGACCCCACCGGGGCACGATCCGGTGCTACTCTTGCCGGAGCGCTGAGGCCGGTGCTATGCGCGAAGCCCGTCGAGCCGGCATCAAC
>CALJKZ010000482.1 GCA_937983085.1 uncultured Gemmatimonadales bacterium | reverse complement strand
CTTTGCCACCACTTCGACCAGCTCCCGGTGAATCGCGGCGGCGAGGGGACTGTCCGCGAAGAGGGACTGGTACGCCTCGGCTCGCTGCTTGCGGAGCTGCTTGCCCACGGGGCCCCGGGCCCACTCCCCGAGGGCGGTGAAGTCGTCCTCGTCCGGGTCGGCGGGGTTGATGGCGTAGCCGAAGGGTCCGAAGGGACCTCCTCCGTACAACACATCGGGCGGGGGCCCCATCATGCCCCCGCCCATGGGGTCCGCGGCCTCCTCGTCGAGGACGCGGCCCTGGAAGCGCATGACGGGGTTGCGCACGGCGACCAGCATGCGGCCGTGGTAGGCGATCTCCTCGATCTTCGCGAGCTGCTTGAGGTCGACGTAGTCCCGCTGCTCGAGCTCGGCCTGGAGCTCAAGCTTGATCGCCAGGGCGAGGGCGCCGCCCTTCGGGGGAGCGCCGCCCTCCGCAGCCGCGTCGCGGACGACGGGGGACACCGGCGCGTCGGCCGTGATGGCTTGGGAAGAGGGGGCGGGCTTGGGCTTGTCCTGTACGTGGGTGGTCATGGGTCTGCACTTTCGTCGGCAAGGGCGTGTTGGATCACGGCCGCGAGAAGGTAGGGGTCGTCGTCCACCAACTCCAAAAGCCCCTTGGTGTCCCCACTGTCCTCCAGCAACGAGACGGCGTGGTCCAGACACTCTCGTTGGGCCTGGGTGAGTCGAAGGGATCCTCGGTCCTTGGGTGCCATGGCGCTCGCTTCCTTCACCGTGTAGCCCGACCCATCGCAATCGAGGTGACTGCCCTTGCGGGGATGCCACCGAAGGGCGCCGCTCTTCCGAAGCGCGACCGATTTCCCGCAGAAGGGACAGCGGGCGCGCGGAGCGGACTGGGCTTGGGAAGTCACGGTTTGTCTAACTTTCGGGACTCGAGGCGGGACTCGAGGCGGGACTGGGCGTCGGAGGATCAGGAAGGCGCGCCCGCCAGGCATCGTAGCGGGCCTTTTCGGAGGGGACGAGCCACTCATGGGCGAGCGTGTGGGCTTTTTCGATGGGGTCGAGCTCGTCCGCCGTCGCGCCGAGCGCCCGCATGGCCCGAAGGAGCTGGGCGGTGCGCTGCGCCTCGCGCAGCGCCTCGGAGCGCCGAGGGTCGTGGTGGTGGATGCTGGACTCGTAGACCGTCTCCCCGGGCCGCCACGGCCGCCCCGGGCATGCCACCGAGTGCACGCTGTCGCCGTCCGCGACCCAGTAGCCACAGACGCGGCAGATGCGGACGCCGTCCTCGGGGATGTGCTCGAAGTCGTGGGGGATGACGGGGTCGGGGCGGCCAGCATCGACCCATGCACGCACCTCCATGTGGGAGTAGCCCCCGCGCTGCTCGAGGGTCGTGCCGAGGGCCTTCAGGTAGGCATCGCCTTCCTCGGCCATGCGCTCGAACAGCTTGGAAAGGAATTCTGGCTCGGATGGACGGGGCCGCTCGAGCTCCGGCTGCTCTCCAACCTCGTCTTCGAGCAGCGCGACGATCTCCCGGGCGAGGCGAAGGGCGTCATGGCCGGTCATCTTGAGCTGGGCGGGTGAGGTCTCGTCCGCCCCGAAGCCCCAGCGGCACTCGACGACCGGGCCGTCGCCTTCGACGTGCACGAGGCGCGGCTCGACGCTCCAGTAGAGGCTGTCGTTGCGGATCGCCATGACCTGGCACTTCTTTTGCCAAGCCTCGTCGGCTTCCGTGATCAGCTCCTGAAGGCTGGCGACCTCGGCCGGGTCGGCTGCCTCGAGCGCATCGGCGTCGTAGAGCTCGGCGTCCCGCAGGACCCGAGCGGCGACGTGGCGGGCGATGGCTTGTTCGCGGGGTTCGTGGGTCATGGGGTCATGCCACCTCTTCCTCGACCTTTCGGGACTACCCCTGCTCCAGGGCCCGGGGACGGGGCACGCAATGGACCTCGGCCATGAAGTCGGCCTCGCAGTCGTCGTTGTCGCAGGTGAAGCTTTCGAAGCGCGTCGTGCCGCGCTCGCCGTCGCCGAGCCCGAACGTGACGCGGCTCTCGGCGATCTCGATGTGGCTGCCACACGCCTCGCAGACGACGTATTCGTAGCCTTCGCGGTAGCGGCTCTCCAAAAAGCCCGCGCTGAGCATGGAGGCCCGCGTGGCCTCACACAGCTCGCACCCGCACGCGTCCAAGTCCTCGTGGGTCGGAAAGCCCACCTGCTCCAAGGCGTGCATGGCTCGTGCGAGCTGCTCCCGTGTTTCGTCGTGCGCCTGCCTTTCGGCGCGCAGAAGCTCGGCGCTTTTCGGGTCCAGGTCCCTGGGAAAAACGCTCATGCCACCTCTTCCTCGACCTCTTCGAGCTCCCACCCGTAGGCGTGGGCCAAGAAGCGGGCGAAGTCGGCCATACCCTCGGCGTCGAGTCCGTGGTGCGCCTCGGCGCAGTGGTAGAGGAAGTGCCCCTCGACGTCCGATTCCGAAGTCTGCTGCATCCAGACGACGCCCACCTGGCCGCTGTCGACACGGACATGGGGCTGGCCGGCGTGGGCGCTGTTGCGCAGGGGGAGAGGCCCCGTGGGGCGTCCGGAGCCCACGGCGATCTGGCTGGGAGGCACGCGGTCCAGCTGATAGCCCGCGGCGTGAAGCACCATGCGCACGAAGGTATGGGTGGGGCGCCCCGGGGGGAGGTGGATGGAAAGCGCGCTGGCGTTGCCGACCACGGGGTCTTTGCCGTACGGGATCAGAAAGCGGAGCGAGAGTCCGTGCCGGGCGGCCACCACCACGAGCTTGGTGCGCTCGGCGACGTGCTTCCACGCAATCCTCCGTTGCGCTTTTTTCCCGCCGCGTACCAGAAATCCACCCCCCATCACTTCCTCCTTTGGCGCTCGCAGTCGCCGAGGTCGATTCGGGCCTGGAGAAGCTCCATGCGGAATCGCCCCACCTCGTCCATCAGCTCGGCGTTTTCCTCTTCCTGGTCGTAGAGGTCGACCATCAAAGAGGCATCCCGCATCGCGGGGTCGCTCCAGTAGGGGCTCCAGTCCTCGAGCAGGACCAGCTCCCGGGCGCACGTGTAGGGCTCGGTCGTGGGCCCCCATGTGCGGCTTTCGACGTGGAGGTCCTGGAGCGCCTGGTGGTCGGCCAGGAGCCGCTCGTGCTCGGCCACCAACGCGTCGTAGAGCGCCTCCAACTGCTCGACCTCGTCGACCTCGCAACGCACCAGGGCGGCTTCGAGCTGGGCGATACGGGGGGCACTGGGGGGCACCTCGGCGACGGGGTCCTCGGGAGGCCGCACGTCGACCGAGAGGCAGCAGTGAAAGAGGGCCCACCCCAAGGCGATCCCCACAGCCGCCTTTTTGGCCTTGTCGAGCACGGGGTCGAAGAGGGGGTCGGGTTCCGGGGTCATGGGGAGTGCGGGGGGAGTGGCTCGTGGTGGAGGTCGGCCTCGGTGTGCATGGACTCGCGGCCCACATCCCACTTGACGCGGTAGTGAAAGTCCTCGTCCTTGTAGGAGACGGCCTGGATCCGGCCGCTCCCTTCCGAGGGGTGATTGACACGTTCGCCGACCTCGTATCGAGGGCGACCGGGTGTTCGGCTCATTGGTTTTTTCTCCGTTCGGTCATCGTCTTCATCTGACGCGCCCCCGCTCGGTGGGCATCCGTCTGGCAGGGCACCATCTCCCGTAGCCGCACCGGCAACTGGTCACGCACCCCTCGTCCCTCTCCATGGCGAGCGGAAGGCGACTGCGGTCCATCGAGAACTGGCAGCGCCCCCTCCTTCCCACATCCTTTGCGACAAGACCTCCTCGGGCGATTGCCCGCTTGCGCGCACTGGCAGCGCCCCCTCCTTCCCACGTCCGTTGCGAGCGGTGGACTGTCTGCCACCATGCGGACGAACCCGGACACCGCCCCCTCCTTCCCACATCCGTTGCGAGTGGCCCACGGCCCACGAGGTCCCGCACTTGCATGCATTCTGACAGCGCCCCCTCCTTCCCACGTCCGTTGCGAGGTGGGAATCTGGGTGATGCAGGAGGGTCTTCGCCCTCTGACAACGCCCCCCCCTTCCCACGTCCGTTGCGAGCTGGAACAAGCCGCGGAAGAACAACCCCAGGACCAAGCGCTGACAACGCCCCCCCCTCCCACGTCCATTGCGAGCGAGCGACGACAGCCGTGGCGATCACCCTGACAACGCCC
>CALJKZ010000481.1 GCA_937983085.1 uncultured Gemmatimonadales bacterium | reverse complement strand
TATGTAGAGTACAATATATAGAGCTAAACATTCCGAGTTCTTCGCGGAGACCCCGTCATGTCGCCGGTACGACTCACGCACGCCACGTCACTCATCCTCCAGGCTCTCGCTTCGGGACGTCGCCACGGCTTCCAGATCATGGAGGTCACCGGACTCGCCAGCGGCACGGTCTACCCTGTGCTTCGCCGTCTGGAGAAAGAGGATCTGGTGGGTTCGGAGTGGGAGGACGAGGAAGGGGCGCGGAGGGCGGGGCGCCGGCGACGTCGCATCTACCAGCTGAGCGGGTCGGGTCAGGCTTTGGCCGAAGAAGCCCGGCGGCGCTTGGCCCAGACGCAGCGGGTCCTCGCCGACGAGGCATTGGGGCAGGTGGGCATGTCGGGATCCGGTGAGGCCTGATGACCGGCTTCCTGGGATTGTGGCTGCGCGCGATCAGCCTGGTGGTTCCGGCAGGAGAGAGGGAGCGCTGGCGGGAGGAGTGGCTGGCGGACATCGACGACGCCCGGGCCTCGGGCGCGGCAGCGGGACAACTGGTATCACTGGCCGCCGGGATGACCGGGGCCGCACTCACGTTTCGATTCGAGGGGATGACGATGGACGGGTGGATGAAGGAAGTGATGCATTCGGTGCGTGGTCTCGTGCGGCGGCCGGCCTTCACGGTCATCGCGGTGATGACGCTGGGGCTGGGGATCGGAGCCAACACGGCCATCTTCTCCGTCGTGAACGGCGTGGTGCTCGAGCCGCTTCGCTATCCCGACTCCGGAGAGCTCGTCATGCTCTCCTCGGCGTTCCCCACCATGAACTTCCACGAGTTCTGGATCTCGCCGCCCGAGTACATGCAGATCACCGAGCAGATGCGGTCCTTCGAGTCGGTCGGTGCGTACGCCACCTACCAGGCGAGCATCGGCGCCGACGAGCAGCCCGAACGGGTGGATGCCGCGGGAGTGAGCCACTCCCTCTTCGAGACCTTGGCCGTCTCGCCGGTGGTGGGTCGCTACTTCTCCGAAGAGGAGGATCAGCCGGGCGCCGCTCCGGTGGCCGTCCTGTCCCATGAGCTCTGGCAGCGGTCGTTCGGCGCCGACCCGGGCATCGTGGGCCGTTCGGTGGACGTCAACGGCCAGGCCACGACCATCGTGGGTGTCATGCCCGAGAACTTCGACGTCAACGAGACGGGAGCGGAGATCTGGGCACCCCTCAACCTCGACTGGAGCAACCGGAACAACTTCGGGTCGCATTACCTCTTTCTCGTGGCTCGCCTCGGCCAGGGCGCCACGGTCGAAGGCGCCAGCACCGAGCTCGAGTCGCTGGTGGCACGCTGGGATGAGGTGGTGGGATCGGGCCACGTCTCCACCGCCGGACACCCCCTGCAGTTGGTCGAGCTCCAGGAGGAGGTGGTGGGCGACATTCGACCCGCCCTCATGGTGCTCCTCGGCGCCGTCGGATTCGTTCTTCTCATCGCGTGCGCCAACGTGGCGAATCTCCTTCTCGCCCGGGCTCAAGACCGTCACAAGGAGGTGGCCGTTCGGGCCGCCATGGGCGCCGGCCACGGACGTCTACTACGCCAGTTCCTGACCGAGGGTCTGGTTCTGGCCGTGGCGGGTGCGGCCATGGGTACCGGCCTCGCCATCGTGTCCCTCGACCTCTTGCAGGCCGCGAGCCCGGGTGATCTTCCCAGGGTCTCCCAGGTGAGGCTCGAGGGAACTGTCCGGGGCTTCCCCACCGCCAACGCCATCCTCACCGGCGTCTTCTTCGGCCTGGCTCCGACGAGGCATGTCGCCACCCACGACCTGGCCAGTTCGCTCCGGGACGGGGGCACCCGTTCCACGTCGACGTCGGCGCAGCGCAGGCTTCGCTCGCTTCTGGTGGTGTCCGAGACGGCTTTGGCCCTCATCCTTGCCGTGGGTGCCGGCCTCATGATCCGGAGCTTCTCCGAGCTCAACGCCGTGGAGCCGGGCTTCGACCCCGACGGGCTTCTCACCTTCGAACTCTTCCTGCCGGCGTCGGACTACCCCGACGGCGCTGCCCAGCAGGCATTCATGGACGAACTCACCGGGCGCCTCGCCTCCGAGCCGGGGGTAGCCAGCGTGGCGGCCATGTCCGGTCTGCCTCCCGTCCGGAGGCTCAACGCCAACGACACGGAGATCGAAGGCTACGTCCAGACGCAGGACTCGCCGCCCCAGAACGTGGACTTCTACCAGTCCATCACCCACGACTACCTGGAGACGATGGACATCGAGGTCGTGGAGGGTCGGGGCTTCGAGGCCACCGACGACGGAGGAGCCGTACCCGTGGCCCTCGTCAACGAGACATTGGCTCGAACGTTCTATCCAGGAGAGAGCCCCATCGGACGTCGGATCCGACCGGGGTTCAACGGACCGTGGCTGGAGATCGTCGGCGTGGTCGAGGACGTGAAGCAGGCGGGCCTCGACCAGCCCGTCGGGACCGAGCTCTACTTCCACATTCCCCAGGTCACGGCGCAGGCCACCGCGCCGCGGACCATGAACTTCATCGTCGATACGAACGGCGAGCCGACAGCCCTCGCCCCCGCGGTTCGAAGAGTCGTCTGGGACCTCGGCGCGTCATTGCCCGTATCGGGCCTCCAAGCCATGTCGGATGTCATGGGCGACGCCATGGCCCGGACGCGCTTCCTGACCAGTCTCATGGCGGCTTTCGCCGGCTTGGCCCTGCTACTGGCGGCGGTGGGCACGTACGGCGTGATGTCGTACGCCGTGACGCAGCGGGGGAGGGAACTCGGCATCCGGATGGGCATGGGAGCCGAGGCGGGTCGGGTTCAGCGGCTCGTCCTGAGCGAGGGCCTCAAGGTCGCCGCCGTAGGTCTCG
>CALJKZ010000480.1 GCA_937983085.1 uncultured Gemmatimonadales bacterium | reverse complement strand
TGGGGGCCTGCTGCGACGTCATGGAGGTCGTGGGCCCCTGGGGCGGCGAGGATGGCGACGAGCTGCCTGCACGCGTCTGTGAGCACTGTGGGGGCGGAAGCGAGGCAGGCGTCGACGATCCCGTCCAGGCCCACTACGCGCATTGCCCCTTCGGCGCCGCGCGCGTCGCCCTGAGCGGCGCGCCACGGAAGCTCCCCGAGCCCTACCCGCTCTTTTGCTGGGACAACGGCAACGCCTACGACGAGGGCCGCTTTCGGGGCCCCTACCGCAGCCTCGCCCTCGCCGAGGCGGCCCAAAAGCACTCCGAAGACGACGAGCGGCCCTGGACCTTGCGGCGCTGCCGCGCCCTTCGCTTCTCCGAGCTACCCGGCGCCTCTCCCCTTCGGCAGCTCGAATACCTCCAAGAGACCCTCGACGAGGAAGTCCAAGAAAACGGCGACTTCGCCGAGCAGCACTGGGCCGACTGGGAAGACGTCCTCGTCGAGCTCGCCACCGAGGACCCCGTCGAGGTCAACGCCGTCCTCGACGCGATCTTTACGACTCGGGTCTACGTCTGCGACCCGGAGACCCCGGGCCCCGAGGAGCCGGCCCCGTGACCGATCCCCCTTTGACGCGGCGCGTGGTCACCTACCTGGCGATGCTCGAAGGCTTGCTGGCGATGCGAAGCGTCGCAGCGGTGAGTCCCGGCCTGGAAGCCGAGATCGCAGAGGTCCATGAAATGGTTTGGGACGAGTTGACCGTGGACGAGCGCGACGTTCTCGACGGGTCGGGGGGCGCCATCGAGAAGCTCAAGCGCCGCTGGGAAGAAGGTCCCTTCACCGGCGACCTCGATGCCTTCCTGGCCGGCCTGGCCGACGAGGACCTCCGCGAGCTGCATGCGGAGTCGGAGGCCCAGGTTCGCGCCTTGATGGAGGAGGGGTCTCGCCTGCGCGCCCAGATCGCCACCCTCGAACACGAGGTCGGGCTTTGGAAGGGCGAGGCCGCTGAGACCAAGGCTGCCTACGACCTGCTGCGCCAAAAGGGGGTGCGCTGATGGGCGGCTCGTTCCCCGAAGCGCTTGGGCCCAGGGACCTGATCGGTCGTCGCGTTCGCCTGCGGCGCAACATCGAAACGGTCGGCGGCACGATGTTCGCCGAAGGCGCGATCCTCACCGTCCAGTCGACCTGGCGCGGCCGCTTCTGCCTCGGCTTCTCGGAGCCCAACACCCCAGGCGTCCGGCACGTCTCCCGACACGACTTCGAGGTCCTGCCGCTCGAGGAGGACGCATGAGCGCAACATCCAAGAATCATCGGTCCAAGGATCATCGGTCCAAGGAGCATCGGCGCCGCGGCACCTGGGCCCACGTGGAGACCTTCGAGGACCCCGACAGCCACATCGCCCTCGTGCTCTACGAGCGCGTCAAGGGACGGCCGGGCTACTCCTTTCAGCTCGGCCACTTCGACGCGATGGGCTTCAACAAGCACATCCCCGCCGAGCCCAAGGGGGCCAAGCACCCGGTGCCCTGGATCGTCAAGTCCCTGGTCGACCGAGCCTACGAGGCGATCCAGTCCCGAAAGTCCCGAAAGCAGGACGAAGCGTGAGTGAGGGAAGCGTCCATGGGCTCGCCCACCTGCTGGCCCTTTGGCTCGGCGTGGTCCTGGTTGTGGGGCCCGTGGTGGTCTGGCGCCTCGTGATCGGACGCTGGCTGGACGATAGCGGCGAGTCCAGCGAAACCCTCCAAGAACACGGGTACGGCTGGGCCGGGGCGGTCGCCCTTGCGGGGGTGTCGTGGCTGGTCCTCGCGCTGTGCTATGAGGTGGGCCGGATGGTCCTGGAGGGGGCGTGGGGGGTGCTGTGAGACGCCTTCGCCCCGACGGCCCCGTGGCCCGGTGTCTGTCGCGCCTGATCGCGGCGGTGGACCCCGGGCGCGACTTCGAGCCCGGCTTCGCGGAGGCCCTGCGCTCCATGGTCTCTTTTTGGGTCTACGGACCCCTGGTGGCCCTCGAGTGCTTCGCCGTCGACGGCGACCGCCCCAACGCCGCGGTCGTGCTCCGGATCTGGTGGGATGCCCACTGCGCCACGTTCGTGGAGCTTCTCTCGGGGATCGCTATCGGCAGCCTCCTTGGGATCGCCCTCGGGACCGTGTGGGGCACGGCGCACGTCGGGACCACCGGCGCCGCCGCGGTCACGAGCTTCGTGGCCATGGCCATGGCCCTACGAGGCCGGACGGTCCGGAAGATGTTCGACGAAGACACCTACCCCTACCGCGTCGAAGCACCCAAGGAGGACGATCCCGATGCCTGACACCCCGCCCCCCAAGCCCACCACCGCGCTCGCCCTCTACGAACACTACGCGGCCCACTCGGCGTACTTCGATGCCTTCCAACCGGGTGCGCTCGTCCAGATCACCTTCGAAGGAGAACTGCGGCGGCGGCGTCTGTTTGTGCCTCGCAACATGGTGAACGACTACTTTCAGCTCGACCCCACCTTGGGGTTTTTGACGCTCGACCTGCGCGGGGATCCAAGCTCCGGCTACGGCAACGGCGACCCGAGCCTGTGGTCCTTTGCCCACCACCGGCGCAAATCGTGGCTGCTCTACCGCAGGTGCACCCCCGGCATGCCCTCGCGTCCCCTCCCCTCCCTGCCCGTCCGCCTCGACGTGGTGGCGCCGCCCGATGGCGAGCCCACAAGCGAGACGCCCTCGTGAGCTTCTCGTCCCATACGGTCGTGGTGATCCACTGCGACGTCGGCGACCCCGGCTGCCACGAGGAAACCCGCATCGAGACCGACAGCTACCTCCGAGCCCGCGCGATGGCCCGCAGTCGGGGATGGTCCTGCTACGCCACCGCCAACCGGGACGTCTGCCCGGTGTGCAGCAAGCCCGCCCGTCGCCTCTGCACCGAGACGATGACCCGAGACCCTCTGGCACGTAGTCATGACGCCCCCCCCTGAAAACCGCGAAGAGGGCACCTGCGAGACGACGTTCGCCTTCGAGCGTCACCCCGACGACGCGCTCTCCATCCGAATCGAGCGCTCGTGGGACCCCAAGGTGACCACCATCCGGTTTCTCCCCGAGGCCGCGCAGCTCCTGCGGACCACGGTCTTGGCCTGCGTGGAGGGAGGCTCGAGTCCCGACCAGAATGCGCTCTCGGTCGAAGCGGACGGCCGCATCCACCAGGATATCCTGGCCGAAGTCGACGAGGTCCCGAGCTGGACGCTCGTGGGCCACGGGTGGGAGGGCGACTTCGAAGACGAGCCCTTCGTGCTCATGTACGAAGACACCCTCAC
>CALJKZ010000479.1 GCA_937983085.1 uncultured Gemmatimonadales bacterium | reverse complement strand
AACGGCTCGACGATCACATCAAGGCGCTGCCGACGCGCGACGATCTGGCGGACGGCGTGGTCGAGCTCCTCCTCCGGGCGCGCGTCGCCCGGAGCGCGCTTGGCAAGGACCGCCTGCACCGCCTGGAAGAATGCCAAGTCGTCGCGAACGCGCAGCGCCTCCTCGTGGGGAACGGCCAGGGCGAACGCCTTCGTGAGGTCGCGGACGGCCCGGACGCAACGCTCCTTGCCGCTGGCCGGGTCCTGCGCCAGAACGTGTTCCTGCGCGGCCGGCAGCAGCTCCAGGCGCTCCTGCGCCGATCCGCTCGCCCACGCCGACCAGTCGAAGCCGTGAAACATCGCGCAGCAGATCTCGTACTTCTCGATCATCACCGCGACGGCCTCCTCTTGGTCCACCGCCGTGCGGCCCGTCCCTCCGCTCTCGGTGTAGGTGGCCAGCGCCGCCTTCAGCTCCTGGGCGAGCCCCAGGTAGTCCACGACCAGCCCACCCGGCTTGTCGCGGAAGACGCGGTTCACGCGCGCGATCGCCTGCATCAGCCCGTGGCCCCGCATGGGCTTGTCCGCGTACATCGTGTGCAGGCTCGGGGCGTCGAACCCGGTCAGCCACATGTCCCGCACGATCGCCAGCCGGAACGGGTCGGCCGCGTCGCGGAAGCGGCTCGCGAGGGCCTCGCGGCGGGACGTGTTGCGGATGTGCTGCTGCCAGCTCGCGTCGTCCGACGCGGACCCGGTCATCACGACCTTGACGACGCCCTGGTCGTCGTCTTCGCCGTGCCAGTCGGGCCGCAGCGCCACGATCGCGCGGTAGAGGTCCACGCAGATCCTGCGGCTCATGCAGACCACCATGGCCTTGCCCGCCATCGCGTCGAGCCGCTTCTCGAAGTGCTCGACGATGTCGCGGGCCACGATCTCGACGCGGCGCTCCGCGCCCACGATGGCCTCGAGCTGCGCCCACTTGGTCTTGAGCCTCTCCTTGCGCCCCTCCTCCTCGCCCTCCGTCACCTCTTCGAAGTCGGGGTCGATGCGGGGCCGCACGGAGGGATCGAGGTCGAGCTTGGCGAGGCGGCTCTCGTAGTAGATGGGCACCGTCGCCCCGTCCTCCACGGCACGCTGGATGTCGTAGACGCTGATGTAGTCACCGAAGACCCGGCGTGTATCGGCGTCGGTCAGCGCGATCGGGGTGCCCGTGAAGCCGATGAACGAGGCGTTGGGGAGCGCGTCGCGCATGTGCCGCGCGAAGCCGTCGACGAAGTCGTACTGGCTGCGGTGGGCTTCGTCGGCGATCACGACGATGTTGCGGCGGTCCGAGAGCAGCGGATGCCGGTCTCCCCTCTCGTCGGGGAAGAACTTGTGGATCGTGGTGAACACGACGCCACCCGCCTGGACGCAGAGCTTCTCCCGCAGATCGGCGCGGCTCTCGGCCTGGACCGGCGGCTGCCGCAGCAGCTCGTGGCAGCGCGAGAACGTCCCGAAGAGCTGGTCGTCGAGGTCGTTGCGGTCCGTGAGCACCACAATCGTCGGGTTGCCCATGGCGCGCTCGCGGACGATCCGGCCCGCGTAGAACGCCATGGTCAGGCTCTTGCCCGAGCCCTGGGTGTGCCAGACAACGCCGATCCGCCGGTCTCCGGGGTCGCCGCCCGGCCGGGTGCCGCTCTCGTAGCCGGGTCCCTCGTGTACCGCGTCCGCCGAGCGCCGGAGCGCCGCGGCGCGCAGCGTCTCCTCCACCGCCACACGCACGGCGTGGAACTGGTGGTATCCCGCCACCTTCTTGATGAGCCGCCCGCCTCCTGCGTCCTCGAATACGATGAAGTCCCGGACGAGATCCAGGAACCGGCGCCGGTCGAAGAGCCCCTCGATCGCCACCCGAAGTTCCAGCACGCTCGCGTCCGCCAGCTTCTCGCCGCCGACCGTGCGCCAGGGCTTGAACCACTCCCGGCCAGCCGTCAGCGTGCCCACGCGCGCCTGCGTCCCGTCGGAGACAAGGAGCACCGCGTTGCTCGCGAAGAGCGAGGGGATCTCCTGCTTGTAGGTCTGGATCTGCTTGAACGCGGTCCAGACGGTCGCGTCCTCGTCGGCGGCGTTCTTGAGCTCGACGACGGCCAGCGGCAGGCCGTTCACGAAGAGCACCACGTCCGCGCGCCGCGTGTGCTTGTGCTCGGTGACCGTGAACTGGTTGACGGCCAGCCAGTCATTGGCCCCGGCGTCCTCGAAATCGATCACCCGGACCTGCGCTCCCGCGACGCGACCGTCCTCGCGGTGCTCGACCGTGACGCCGTCCACGAGCAGCCGGTGGACCGCGCGGTTCTGCGCTTCGAGCGTCGGGGCCTCGGCGCGCGCGAGACGCCGGTACGCATCCTCGATGCCCTCGGCGGGCACAGAGGGGTTCAGGCGCACCAGGGCGTCTCGGAGGCGCCGCTCGAGGACGACGTCACCGTAGCCTGAGCGCTCCGCGCGCGAACCGCCCGGCGCGATGTCGCCGCCGTGGACGACCTGCCAGCCGACCGCCGCGAGCCAGCCGAGCGCAGCCTCCTCGACCGCGGACTCCGTGAACCGACTCCTCGTCCCCGATTCCGACCGCCGAAGTGTCCCCGCGACGCCGACGCTCGCTCGCCCTCCTGCCGCCCACGCCCGCGGCGGGTGGGCGTGAGCAGCCCGAGACTGGCGCGGACCGTCTTGAGCCCGAATTGGAGGTCGAATTGGAGGAGAATAGGAGGTGATGGGAGGGAATGGGAAGTCGGCCGCTGCCCTGGCTCCGCGGACCGGACGTAAACCGAGTTCGGCGCGCGGCTTGTGCGCTCTATGTGGGTCGTCGCTGTCGAGCGCGACTGCGGCGCGCGCCTCCTCATTGACCGATTGGGAGGCCGCGCGAACGGGTTCCGGATCGACGGCGCTCGGAGCCTCACCGGTCCCTCGGTGGACGGGCGGGGACCAGGATCCAGTAGGCACCCCGACCGTGGCCGTGAGTCCTGACCAGGCCGAGCTGGCGCAGAACGGCCAGATCCTCCTTGACCGCCCACCCGGCCACACTTGGATCGAGGCCGGCACGGATCTCGCGCAGCGCCAACCCATGCCGCGCACCGCCGAGAAGCCCGAGGATCGCACGCTGGCGCTCCGTCAGGTCGTGAGCCACGCGCTGCGGCGGAAGGTAGCGACTCGGCCGGAAGCGCACGGTCACGCACCCACCCGCGTCCTCGATCTCGGGCCGAGGCAGCCCCGCCTGGCTGAGCAGCTCCGCCATCTTGAGCGTGCCGCGCCCCCAGGACTCGATGACGCCCCGGCGGTAGAACGTGCGGGCGATCAGCGGGTTCCAGGGGAGCGATTCATGCGGCTCGAAGAGCGCGTCCGCGGTCAGCCCGAAGTGCAGCTCGCCCGAGGACGTCACCTCCAGGCGATCGTCGTAGATGGCCACGCCCACCGAGCCCCCGCCGATGCTGTAGTCCCGGTGGCAGAAGGCGTTCGCGAGCGCTTCGCGGAGGGCCACCGGCGGGTAGAGCGGGTCGTCCTTGCGCTCGAAGAGGCCGGGCGAGACCCGGCCCGCGACCGGCAGGTTCTCGCGCAGGAACCGATCGGCGTGGAGTAGGAGCTCGAATGCGTGGCCATGGAACTGCCGGTTGTCGAGGAACTCCGTCCGATCCGTGCCGCGGAACTTGGCGACACGCAGGAGGCACTGCGGAAACTCGCCAACCAGCCGCTCCTGCCGACCGAAGAGCACCACCGCCGCGCGGAGCAGCGCCCCTTCGCGCACGAGCCCGAAGCCCCGTAGAACCTCCCTCGGATCACGTGTACCGGGATCCTCGGCGCGCCCGCGCCGGATCGCCTCCTCGAGCGTCCGTGTGATCTCGGCGACGTCGAGATCCTCGACCGACCACCCTTCCGCCGGACGGTTCTCCCACCGCACCTCACCGTGGAGGCGTTCGAGGAGCATCCGGTTGTACTCCTCGCGTGACAGCTCTCGGGTCGTGTCGCCGACGCGGCGGTACGCCTTGCCCCGGTGCACGTAGGGCCGGGACGGGCCCTGCGGGACGGACACGACGACGATCTCCCGGCCGTCCCCCATCGGCACCCGGTCGATCGTCGGGAACACAGGGGGCTCGATCTCCGCGAGCGCCGCGGACAGGTGCTCGATCGTGTGCTCGCCAACGTGCTGCCCGGTCGCGTCTCCGCCAGGCGTCACACCGAAGAGAACCCGACCGCCGCGGTGGTTGAGCATCCCGCACAGGGTCTGCGCGGCGCTGCGGCGCTCTCCCGTCGTGGCCTTGAACTCGAGCGTCTCCGACTCGCCTGCCGCGACCCACGCGTCGATCGTCTCGCGTTTCATCGGACGGTGCTCCGATGCGGCACGTCGCCGCCGAACGCAGTCCGGTACGCCTCGTCGCGCGCTTCTCGCAGGCGGCGGGCGAGGAGCGAACGGAGCGGCTCGGCTTCTGGGCGACGCGCGCCCGGCAGGAGCTTCGGGCGCCGGTTCTCCCAGTCCTCTGCGTCTGCGAGCGCGAGATCCACGACATCGACGAGCACGTCCAGGTCCCAGCGGTAGAGCACGATCGGGCGTTTGCCCTGGTAGCGCTCGATCCGGCGGTCGAGGCCGAACGTCTCGCAGAGCGCTCCCGTCAGCTCGTGGAGTTCGTCGAGTTCCGCGCCGGTGATGCGGAGGCGCACGGGGACATCGCTCCTGCCGGGCCTCATGCCAGCACCTCGGCGAACCGCTCCACGTCGGGGACGCGGATTTCGCCCGAGACGAGCTTCGGGAGGAGGGCGTCGCGGATGGCGGCGAGAGTCCGAGACTCCTGGATGGCAGCGATCACACGCTCGAAGAGCGGTGCCGCGCGCTGCTCGAACACGGCAAGGAGGCGTGGCGGCGGGAGGATCACGCGAGAGTTCTGAAAGGTGCGCGTTGTGATCGTGTCGAAGACCGAGCCGTGCGCGGCATGCACCAGCTCGCGGACGACGCACCCGAACTGGCAGTGCAGGGCCAAGGGCGCTCCAAACTTGCTGACGAGGGCGTAGCAGGTCTGGTTCATCGCCATCTCGCGGCCGAACAGCACCATCCTGCCCGTAGTCGCCCCTCGAGCGACCACGACGGTGGCGAGCTTCGGGATCAGCTGCGTGGCGCTCTCACGAAGTCCCACCTCGGTGATCGTCCGCTCGGTCGCGAGCAGTACGGACTCACCGCACTGCGAGACGTCCTTAGCGCTCGCCCACGGCACGCCTCCGCCCCAGTAGTCTGCGCGCGCGGTCCTTGGCGTGCCGCCGCTCAAGAGTTCGGCGTGCTCGAGGATCGGCCCAACCCGCCACCCCGCCGGGATCTCCCCCAACTCCGATTCCTCGAAGCGGTCGGGGAAGAGGGCGGCCAGGTGCTCGGGTAGGCCCGGGTCGCGGCCCTCGGCCTTCGCGCGGACGGGGTCGAAGCCCACGAACCACGACTTGAAGAGAGCGCGCGCCATCGCCTCCAGCGTTTCGCTCATGCGACGGTTCAGCTCGATCTTGTCGTCGAGCGTGCCGAGGACGTTCGCGATGGCGCGTTGTTCGGGGAGAGGCGGAATCGGCAGTTCGAACTTCGGTACGTCCGCGCAACGCAGGCTGTCGAACACCGCCCCGACGTTCAGGAACTGCGAGACTTGCGCCCACCACTCCGGTCCTCGCGCGAGCCACCGGAGGAACGGGGGGTGCACGTGGGCGCCGTCCGCGCGGAGGAGCACGAGGTTTTGCCCAAGAGCGAACTCGACTCCGCCTGGTACATGCGCTGTCTCGCCTGGGTTGCACCGCCGCGACAAGATCACGTCGTGCTCGCGCGGCATCGCCTTCGCCGTCCACTTCTCATAGTCCTCGCGAGAGATCCGACGCGGGTCGGCCGAGAAGTCAATCCGCCCAGTCCGCATCTGAGGTATCGCGACGTACGGGTAACCTCCACCCGCATCGCGCGGCGTCTTGTGCAGGCAGTCGATCAACTCGACCCCGGCCTCGTGCAAGGTCAGGCGCTCCCACTCACGCGCCATACCCGAGTTCCCCCAGGTTGGCGGCGATGGCCGCGTCCAGCCTCGCCGCATCCGCCTGCTGCGCTCGCAGCGTCGCCGCCAGGCGCGGCATCTTCTCCTCGAAGGGCTCCCCGTCGTCCTCCTGCTCCTCGGCTCCGACGTACCGACCGGGCGTGAGCACGTGCCCGTGCTTGCGCACCTCCTCGAGCGACGCGCCCTTGCAGAACCCCGGAACGTCGTCGTACTCGCCGGCACCCTTCTCGCCACGCCACGCATGGTAGGTGTCGGCGCTCCGCGCGATTTCCTCGTCCGTCAGCTCGCGGTGCGTGCGGTCCACCATCCGCCCAAGCGACCGCGCGTCGATGAAGAGCACCAGGCCGCGCCGGTCCCGGAACCTCCCGTTCCGCCGGTCCCGCGCGAGGAACCACAGGCAGGCGGGAATCTGCGTCGAGTAGAAGAGCTGGCCGGGCAGCGCCACGATGCAGTCCACGAGGTCCGCCTCGACCAGGCTCTTGCGGATCTCCCCCTCGCCGGACTGCTGCGAGGACATGGACCCGTTCGCGAGCACGAACCCCGCCACGCCCGCTGGCGCGAGGTGGTGGACCATGTGCTGCACCCAGGCGAAGTTGGCGTTGCCGGCTGGCGGGACGCCGTACCTCCACCGCTTGTCGTCCCGCAGCCGCTCTCCACCCCAGTCCGAGATGTTGAAGGGCGGGTTCGCCAAGATGAAGTCGGCCCGCAGGTCCGCGTGGCGGTCGTTGTGGAAGGTATCGCCGTGGCCGATCTGTCCGTCGATCCCGCGGAGCGCGAGGTTCATGCGTGCCAGGCGCCAAGTCGTGTAGTTCGACTCCTGGCCGTAGATCGAGATGTCGGGCTTCTTCCCACCCGGCGTCTTGCCGCCGTTGCCGTTACCGCTGGCGTGGGCTCGGATGAACTCGACCGACTGCACGAACATCCCCGAGGAGCCGCAACATGGGTCGTAGACCCGACCGCGGTAGGGCTCGATCATCTCGACGAGCAGCTTCACCACGCACTTCGGGGTGTAGAACTCGCCGCCCTTCTTGCCCTCGGCGTCGGCGAACTGACCGAGGAAGTACTCGTAGACCCGCCCGAGCACATCGCTCGCCCGCGCCTCGGCGTCGCCCACGCGGATGTTCGTGATGAGGTCGATGAGCTGTCCGAGCCGGGTCTTGTCGAGCGCCGGCCGCGCGTAGTCCTTCGGCAGCACGCCCTTGAGCGCCGGGTTGTCGCGCTCGATCGCGGCCATGGCGTCGTCCACGAGGCGCCCGATCGTCGCCTGCTTTGCCTGGGCCTTGAGGTGCGGCCACCGGGCCTCGGGCGGCACCCAGAAGATGTTCAGCGCCCGGTACTCGTCCTGGTCCTCGGGGTCCGCACCCTCGTCCGCGAGTTCCGTGAGAGTCGCGTGGTGCTCCTCGAAGGCGTCGGAGATGTACTTGAGGAAGATCAGCCCGAGGACGACGTGCTTGTACTCCGCGGCGTCCATGCTGCCGCGGAGCGCGTCCGCCATCTTCCAGAGCTCGGCCTCGTAGCCGAGTGTCGCGCCGCCCGTGGCGGATCCGTTGGCCGTCTTCGTGGCCTTCCTGCGTCGCTTCGCGGCCATCCGATTCCCTCCCTCGTCGCGAGACGCCGATCGTACAAGGCCGCTCGAGGGTGGACGACACGCAGTCCGACGGGTCATCCGACGCGACGCCGTCGCGGCGCCTGCCGCCGCGCGGTCGCTCAGCCGGCGATTGGCGCCGGCTCGATGTCCTGGTCCCAGTCGTCGGCCTCCTCGTCCAGCCCGAGCAGTCTCTCGGCCGCACGCGAGTCCGACGGAACGAGCGTTCGCGCGCCGCACGTTCGGCACTCGCGGTCGCGCGAGAGAAACCGCCACAGCGAGTAGCCGAGGGGGATCACCACCGTCCAGCACAAGAACAGCCACAGGAGCAGTTCGACGAGAAGGGTGCCGCGCGGCGGGCGCCGCGGCGCACCCTCCTCGAGACATCGCGTGCAGAGCCATGACATTCCCGGACTCCTCGATCGGAGACGCCGTCGCAACGCTCGCCGGAATCTACATGCGGAACCCGACGACGCGCCTCCCTGGAGATGGCGATCTGCGCGCGAGGACCAGGCGCTCGTGGACTCCGTCCGGATGCCCTGGACCCACGAGGACCCCCACCGCGGCCTACCCTCGGTGCGAACGGGCTCTTGCGCAACGAGGGCGAGGACCGACTCGGCCGTCGCTCGCCGGGCGGATCGTCGGAGGCGCGGTGAAGCGCGCGGCGGCCGCAGCGTCGGTCAGCGAGAACCGGCGCCGCTCTCGCGACGCCGGTCGTTCGCGTGCGATGCGCGCGGTCAGCCGGACGAGTCCTCCCCGACCACCGCCGGGTCGCGGACCAGCTCGGCCTCCGGCCACTCGCCGCGCCAGATCCGCCCGTTGTAGGAGACGCGGAGCACCTCCCCGTCGGCCGTCACCAGCGCCCCCTCGGGGAAGTGGGACGCTCCGAGTCGCGAGCGGTCGCGTTCCTCGGCGTAGCGCCGGGATGCCGCCGCGAGCGTCGCGACGACGAACGTCTGCCGCCCGATGCGGAGTCGGAGCGTGGCGGTGCTACTTCGCATCGGCCGCCTCCGCGCTCGGGGCGACGTCGTCGGTCTTCTTCGCTGCCCGCTGGCGCGACGCCTTCTTGGCGAACTTGGCCGGGCGCGCCTTCGGCTCCGTCAATCGAGCCCACAAGTAGCCGTTGATGCTGACTTGCCCGGTGATGACGCTCGCCAGCTTCGAGAGCGAGGGGTACTCCTCGCCGTTCCACCGGAAGCCGCTCTCGAGCACCTCGATCTCGTAGTCCTTCCCCTTGTAGGGTCGGATCAGCGTGGAGCCGGGCGCGGGGAGTCGCGGGTCGCGCGGGCGCGCGGTCTTCTCGGCCCTCGGCGCGGCACGCCTCGCGGTCGCCTTCCGGGCGGGCTTCGTGGCCTTCTTCGTGGCGGCGTTCGATGCGGTCTGGCGGGCGCTCGCCCGCTTCGCGGTCTTCGTGCTCATGTCAGCACCTCCTTCACCGCACCTTCACTCTGCGGGCCCCGATAGCGAATCGTGTCTGCCCCGAAGTGCAGGACTATGCTGGGTTTC
>CALJKZ010000478.1 GCA_937983085.1 uncultured Gemmatimonadales bacterium | reverse complement strand
CGGGAGGGGGGATGGAGGCGGCTTCGACACCGGCGTACTCCGACCAGTCGGTATCGGGGAACCGAGAGCGGCGGTGGCAGCACGTCATCATCCACGAGATCGCCCACCAGTGGTTCGGCAACGCCGTCACCGAATACCACTGGAACGACGTCTGGCTCAGCGAGGGATTCGCCACCTACTACACCCTTCTTGCCCGCCGGCACCTTTACGGCCAGGACGACTTCGTCGAGGGGTTGAAGGAGTCCCGCGCGACCGTCACGGACTTCTACGAGAACGACTTCGACTTCCAGATCGTGCGGCCCTACATCGAAGACCTCAACAACGTCTCGGGGTCGATGATGTACCACAAAGGAGCGTGGGTCCTCCACATGGTCCGGGATCGGATCGGCGCCGAGGCGTACGACGAGGGTATCCGGTCGTACTACGACCACCACCTGAACGGGCATGCCAACACCGCCGATCTGCGACGCCATCTGGAGGAGGCGTCGGGCCAAGACCTGGAAGCCTTCTTCCGTCAGTGGCTCTTCCAGGGAGGCATTCCCCGCCTCGACGTAACCTGGCGCGAGAACGGTGGTGGAGTGGTCGTCGAGGCGGACCAGGTCCAGGACCTCTACGTCTTCGATCTCGAGGTCGACGTGGCGCTGCTGTACGGCGACGGGAGCGTGGGCGGCCGTCTCGGCGAGACGACCACGCTGACCCTCGAAGGAGGAGGTGATCGGGCGAGCGCCGTGCTGACCGTCGCGGACGGTGCCGAAGTCGCTGGCCTGGTGGTGGATCCGCACACCCGGTTGTTGGCGACGTGGGAGGTGCGGCGGTGAGGAAGCGATGGTGGCTCCGGCGCCCCCTTGGCCACCCGCTCGCGAGAGCGCGCACGAGCGGGGCCGCGCGGAGGGGCGTGGGCGACACCGGGCCGGGCCTCGCCAGGACGATCGCACTGACCGTCAGCACCGTCGCCGTCCTCGCCGGGTGCTACTCCAGTGACCGACCCGCGGGGGTCGCGGAGCCCCCGCCGGAGCTGGAGTCGTTCGAGGTTGTCAGCGATGGTCACCCTCTCACCGTCTGGGCCCGTGTTCCGGCCGAGCCGGAACAGATCCTCCTTCTTCTGCATGGTCGGACGTGGAGCATCCTTCCGGACTTCGACCTGAGCACCGGCGGTCAGCCGTCCCTCATGGAGTTCCTGGCTCGCGAAGGGGTGGCCGTCTACGGTCTCGATGCCCGTGGCTACGGAGCCACGCCTCGTGACGAGACGGGCTGGCTCGAACCGGATCGCATGGCCCTCGATGTGCGAGCGGTGCTCACCTGGCTGCGCGGACGACACGCCGACGCGGCGCCTCCGGTGATCATGGGCTGGTCCTACGGCTCCGCGGTCGGACACCTCGCCGCTCAACGGTGGCCGGAGCTGGTGAGCGGAGTGTCGCTGTACGGCTACTTCAAGGACCCGGCGTCGCAGTATCCGACGTCCGAGAGCCCCGGCGAGGCGCCCCGCTCACCGACGACGCGGGAGGGAGCGCTCAGCGACTTCATCACGCCGGGCAGCATCGACTCGACGGACATCGAGGGCTTCGTCCGGGCTGCGCTGGAGGCCGACCCGGTCCGGGTAGACATCCGCAACGGTCATCAGCTCAACGCCCTCAGCCCCGACTCGCTCTCGGTGCCCACTCAGATCATGCAGGGCGAGCTGGACCCCATCGCCCCCACATCGGTTCAGGACCGGCTCTTCAGCGGCCTGAGCACGGCCCACAAGGAATGGATCGTGCTGCCGGGATGTGACCACGCGGCCCATCTGGAGCGATGCAAGGAACGGTTCGAGTCGGCGCTCCTGCGGTTCGTGAAGGAGGTTGGATAGGCTCTCGGCATTCGCTCGACACGTTGCTACTTTTTGTAGAAGAGGCCCTCCCCAGGGCGCTCGCGACTCCACCGGGCATTCGCCTGACCCCCCGGAACGTGGCAATGGCTCTCATTCTCATCGTCTACGATCAGAAGTCCGACATGCTTCTGCTGAAGTCCTTCTTGCGCTCGGGGGGGCACAATGTCCTTGAAGCGAGCAATGGAGCGGAGGCGATCGAGATGACACGGAATTTCAATCTCGACCTGGTCGTCACGGATCTTCGCATGCCGGTCGTGAACGGATTGCGGTTGATCCGAGCACTCCGCGACACGGGGGACCAGATCCCCATCATCGCGGTCTCGGGCCTCAACGCCGCTGAACCGCTCGTCGCCGAGGACTATGGCGCCAACGCAGGCCTCGCCAGCGCCTTACAGACGAAAGAATTGCTGGGCA
>CALJKZ010000477.1 GCA_937983085.1 uncultured Gemmatimonadales bacterium | reverse complement strand
CCCACTCGCTGATGCGATGGGCCTCGTCGATGGCCACGAGGCCGATACGGACGTCGCGGAGGAGGGCTCGGAAGGGCGGCAGCTCCAACCGCTCGGGTGAGACGAAGAGCAGACGGGTGGCCCTGGAGCGGACCCGGGCCACGACCTCCCGCTTGGTGGAGGTCGGCTGGGTCCCGGTCAGGCACTCCGCCCGGAGGCCCACTTCCCGGTCGCTCCGCACCTGGTCCTCCATGAGCGACACCAGGGGCGTGACGACGAGGGTGAGGCCCTCGACGAGGAACGCCGGGACCTGGTAGCACACGCTCTTGCCGCCTCCGGTGGGAAGAACACCCAGGGCATCGCGGCCGTCCAGGACCGCCCGGACCAGGGCCTCCTGCCCCGGACGGAAGTCGTCGTACCCGAACACTCGGCGTAGGACAGCCCGGGGGTCGCGCGGCTCGACCGGCCCAGGAATCGGTGTGGACACCATGGGTCACGAACGTCGATTCGGGAGGGCCTCACTATGGACGGACGGGCCATTCAGCCGCTGTCGTTGGGTACATCGCTCCACGAAGGCCGAAGAGGAGGTGGGCAACCCGTGCCCACCCCCTCCAAGCTCATCGGCCGAACGATGACCGTTGCCGCTATTACGACTCCGGGAAAAACTCGGTCAGCTCGAGGCTCCCGTAGCGATCTCCCACGACCAGTGGCTGGGAGCATGAGGTATGGAATCCGATGGACTGGAAAGCCTCCGTGAGCCCGGCATCGGAGAAGAGATGGACCCACGTCTCCGACGACAGCTTGTCATCCCCGTCGAGGGTCGCGTCGATGGACAGCGTGCCGTCAGCGGACACCTGGCCCATGCCCCAGATTCCGGCGTCGCCGTCCGTCGGATCGCTGTCCTTGCCGGCACGATACCATACGTCGGGCAACACGCCGCTGGCGCTGCCATCCACAGTGACCTTGTCCTCGGATTGCTCGTTGCACGCAGGACCGGAGCAGTCCTCACCCAAGTACGTCATGACGAGCATCTGAGGCTTGCCATCCTCGCAGCTCAGACCGGCCATCCCCGGGTCTTGGACACCGGTGAACTCGAGCACACATGCCGAGTCGTCGTTGCCGTTGAAGCGTACGGTGATCGAGAAGTCCGCAGACGAATGGATGTCGTTCTCCCACTCGAATTTGAGGGTCTCTTCTTCGCCTACCTCGACCAAGCGGCTCTTCGGCCCGCCCTCGAAGTCGCCGTCTCCCAAGCTCAGCGTAGGACCGTGGGTGGATTCATCGAGAATTCTACCGTTGAGCTCGATCTTCTCCAGGGTCCCGAACCCACTCGGCCAAGTCACGTCGATGGACGTGATGAAGAGGCTCGACGTTCCCGTGTTCTCGATCTTCCATTCGAACTTCTTGCCACCAAGCTTTTGGTCGACCAGGTCGTAGCTGCAGGCGCCCAGTGGGCACACCGAACCGTTGTCCTTGCTGGAGGCAGCAACGACCAGGAAGCTGCCGTAGGTGAGGCCGGGATCGACCGGCTGCGAGCAACTCGTGTGGATCGACGTGTTCTCGAACCCATCCACGTAGATGTCGAAGTCACCGAGCTTGTCCAGCGATCCGTCGCTCTTCATGGGCCCGCTGATGCGGTACGTGTCGTCGCCGAGATCCTCCACGGTCTCGTCGGCGTCCAGGTCGAAGAACGGAGTACCACCGGAAAGGAGCCGGAGTGTAATGCTCGTCACACCACCCTTACAGACGTCGCACGGCGCGTAACCCGCGTCCCAGGAGAGGTCGACTTCGCCGTCGTCCAGATCGAACGGGCCGGTGCGGGCTGTCACGGGATCCGCGTCGCTGTCAGCGCCGTCGTCACCACCGCTGTTGGGCGTGGTGAGTTCGAGGTTGCCGGGCGAAACGAACTCCACCTCGTACGTACCCGCGCACAGACCCTCGAACCGGCAGGAACGAGTGGCGTCGGTGGTGGGAGTCTGGCTGACCGTCCCTCCCACCAGGAGGTTCACGGTGACGCCTGGGATCCCGCTCTCGCCGGCGTCCTGCACGCCGTTGCCGTTGTCATCGCTCCACACTCGATCGCCGACGGCGCCGGTACAGAGCGGTCGGTTGAAGTACTTGATCGTGTAGCCGGCAAAATCGCCCGAGACCGTGGGCGTCCCGGTGACGGTCTGCATCGCTCCGTTGGGGTCGAAGAGGTCGATCCGAGCGAGCTGGAAACCGGTAGGGAGATGCTCCTCCAGCTCCGTCAACGTCACGCCGTCGGTGGGCAGACCGGTCTTGCAGGCCCCGTCTTCGAGCGTGAACGTCTTCGAGCCGTCGGGGGCCCACGCGAGGGAGAAGGCCGCATCGCTGCCGAACTTGCACACGGTCAAGCTGGGCGTCGAGACGCCCGCGAAGGACGGTTGGGCCGTCTGCTCAGGTTGAGTGATGGGCTCCGCACAGCCGGCAGCGAGGGCGGCGAGGAGCAGAGAGGCGAGACGCGCGGATGCGCGTGGGGTCGGGGGAGCGGACATGGATGGAGTCCTTCGTCTGGGGGGATTGGACACCTATGCCGGAAACCGCTTCGGCGTCTCCACAGCTTGCGCCGCCGAAACGATGCCGTCAAACGCAGACCTGGACGTTCGGGTCGGGAATCGGGACACTTCCTTGCTACGGGGCACGCCGGCTCCTCATCGAACCACGGTCACGCCGCCGGCATCCGCACTGCAAGGCTGGGGAAGGGAGACGATCGGATGAAGCGAGTCGCAATAGGGCTCGGCCCGACGCAGCGCCGCCGGAACCGGTGGCTCGGGCGCCTCATGCTCGGCGCTCTGGCTTTCGTCTCAGTACCGGCCGGCGCCCAGGACACCCCACCCGGGGTCCGTGTCGCCGTCCACACCGAAGCCGGCGTCTTCGAGGTCCTGGTGGACACGGTCCGCGCGCCGGTCACCGCCGCGAACTTCCTCCGCTACGTGGACTCGGGCGCCTACGCGGGCGGCCGTTTCCATAGGACCGTGAGGGACGACAATCAGCCGGACGATGCCGTGACCATCGACGTGGTCCAGGGGAGCCGGGCGCGGGGGCTCGAGGGGTTCGGCCGCATCCCCTTGGAACGCACCTCCGAGACCGGCCTGCGCCACGAGGACGGCGCCATCTCCATGGCCCGGGGCGGTCCAGACACGGCCACGTCCGACTTCTTCATCTGTGTCGGACCGCAGCCGTCGTTGGACTTCGGGGGCACCCGCAATCCGGACGGCCAGGGCTTCGCGGCGTTCGGCCGGGTCGTCCGGGGCCTGGACGTCGTGCGGCGGATCCACGAGGCGCCGGCGAACGGCCAGCGCCTCGACCCTCCCATCGCCATCCTGTCCATGGAGCGCGTGGTCCGCTGACCTGCGCCCCGACTGCGTCCGGCCTCAGCTGGCCTCGGGATCGGCCTCCGAGCCCGGCGCGGTGACGTCCTCGTCGTCTTCTTCATCCTCGTCGTCCCACTCATCCACCTCCCTGCCCCCGGGTAGAAAGCGGATCAGCATGGCCGACGCCAGCACCACGATGGCGAGCCCGGTCATCCACCGGACCTCGAGGTACATGCCCATCAGCGTCAATGCCGCGGCGAGAGAGAAGAGTCCGACCTTCCACTCGAGGTACCGCCCCGCGCGCCTTCGTCGATCCACGAACATCAGTCCCCCGGCGCGTGGCTCACCCCGACGACTTCTCCAGGAAGCGCCGCACACCTTCCTGGCACGCTTCGGTCATGCGAGCCTCGGCGTTCACCTGCGCCGCGCGCTCGAGGCCGGCCTCGAAGTCCAGTCGGTCGAGCTCGTACAGCAGTGCCTTCGTCATTGACACGGCCGACGCGGGCTTGCTGGCGAGTCGCCCGAGGTACTGGGTGACACCGTCCTCGAAGTCGTCCGTCGGAAACAGCGTGGTCACGAGCCCGAGGCGGTGGGCCTCCCGTGCATCGAAGCGATCGCCCTGGGCCACGAGGTGGAAGGCCTCACCCTCGCCGATCTTCCTCCGCAGGATGGTCATGACGAGCGCGGGAACGAAGCCCAGGTAGACCTCGGGGTAGCCGAATTCGGCGTCCTCCCGAGCGAGGACCAGGTCGCACGCCGAAGCCAGACCGCACCCACCGGCGAGGGCGCGCCCATGCACGGCCGCCACCACGGGTTGGGGATGGTCGCGCATCTGCTGGAAGAGGGCTCCGAGGGATCGGGCATCCTCGACGTTGTCCTCGAGACCAAGCGTGGCGAGGCGCTCCATCTCGGGGAGGTCGGCGCCGGAGCAGAAGTCCTTCCCTGCCCCACGGATGGCCACGACGCGAACGTCCCCGTCGTCAGCCGCCCGGCGCAGGCCGTCCTTCAGGGCCTCCACGAGGGCGCCGTTGAGGGCGTTCCGCTTCTCGGGGCGATTGAGCGTGAGGGTCGCCACCCCCCCGGCGACGTCGTAGAGGAGAATCCCCTCGCTCACGCCCCGGGACTCCACCCCTGGGGCACACGGCCCTTCCCTTTCACCGATGCGGCGACGTCGTCGGGCACGTCGATCTCCATCCTCAAGAGACCGGTGGAAAAGACCTTCCCCTGGGCGTCGTTCATGAGCGACATGGTGCCGCCGCCCCCGAGGGCGCCGTGGAGGAGGAAGTTGAGAGCCCCGAGGTTGGGAAGCTCGAAGCGCTCCACCTCACCCTTCACCATGGCACCGAAGTGGGCCTTCACCGCCTCGGGTGTGAGCTGCTCGCGAAGGAGGTCGTAGTGGGCCTCGTCGTAGGCGATGACCCCGACGTTGGCGGTGTCGCCCTTGTCGCCGGAGCGGGCATGGGCCAGGTGGACGAGCTGGACCTTCGTCATACGTCTCTCACCTCCACCCTGAGATGGTCTTCCACGACCTCTCGCCGGACCAGCGCAGGCCAGTACGCCATGATCTCTTGGACACGCGGCCGCCCGCCGGCGAAGCCGGTGACGGAAGGCGGGCCGGTTAAGACCAGGGGGGCGATCTCCCGGGTAAAGCGCTCGACCGCGGCTTTGTCTTCGGCCCGAACTCCCACCCGAAGCTGGACCTCGGGGATGTCGGCAGGCGGCTCGCCGACGAGGGGGCCGTGGGTGGAATCCCACCCCACAAGCTCGGTACGGATCTCGTCGAAGTGGAGGCCGAGGCGGTCCAGGCGCTCCCGGAGGATCCGGTCGGCGGCCCGGGCCTTGGCGGCCGCATCGGGCCAGGCGTAGGTCAGCGTCCCGGTGGCCTTCCACCCCGACGAGTACGCGATGGACACCTTGAGGAAGTCGGTGCGCGGACCACCCTTCACGCCGTGCACCCGCACCCGGTCGTCCCCGAGGTCGTTGAGGTGGATGGTGGTGAAGTCGGCGACGACGTCGGGCGTGATGTAGTCGGTGGGATCGCCCATCTCGTAGACGATCTGCTCGGCCACCGTGGCGCGGCTTACGCGCCCCCCCGTACCGCCGTGCTTGGTGACGACGAAGGTACCGTCCGCCGACACCTCGACGATGGGGAAGCCGACGTTGGCCATGTCGGGGATCTCCCACCAATCGATGAGGCAGTTGCCGCCGGTGCACTGGGCGCCGCACTCGTTGATGTGCCCGGCGACGACGCCCGCGGCGATGCGGTCGTGGTCGTCGGTGGCCCATCCGAACTCGTGGATGAGGGGCCCGTACGTAAGCGCCGTGTCGGTGCTGCGTCCGGTGACGATGACGTCGGCGCCCTTGCCCAGCGCCTCGACGATGGGCGCCGCGCCGATGTAGGCGTTGGCGCTCTGCACCTGGTCGACGATGGTGGCCAGAGGCTCGCCGGTCTCCATGTGCTTCATCTCGTGGCCGTCGGCGATGAGCGCCTCGAGGCGGTCCATGAGGTCGTCGCCGGTGACGAGACCCACCTTCGCCTTGCCTTGGACGCCGGCCCGACGGCCGGCCTCCACCAGCGCTTCGGCGCACCCCTCGGGATTCACGCCGCCGGCGTTGGTCACCACGCGGACGCCGTCGTCGATGCAGCGCGGGAAGATCCGCTCCATCAGCGGCACGAAGTCCCGCGCGAAGCCGGCCTCGGGGTCACGGGCGCGCTGCTTCTGCATGATCGACATCGTGACTTCCGCCAGGTAGTCGAGCATGAGGTAGTCGATGGGGCCGCCCTCCACCTGACGGACGGGCGCCTCCAGGTCGTCGCCCCAGAAGCCCTGGCCGCTGGCGATGCGGACCACGCGCTCGTCAGTCATGGGCCAGCTCCCCCTCGGGCGCTGCCGCCGGCGAAAAGGCCATGGGTCTCGATCCCCCGATCTGGAAGGCACCGATGTGCGGACCGTCGTTATGTATGGCGGCACGCAGCAGGAGACCGAGGGCCGGCCGGACCTCCTCGGGCAGAACCACCTCGTCTACGAATCCGCGGGCGGCGGCGAAGCGGGCGTCGAGCTGTCGGTCGTACTCGGCCCGGACCTCGTCCATCTTCGTCGTGAGGTCCTCGTCGGGCACCTTCCCCTCGGCCTTCAGCTTGTCGAGCTGGCTCCCGAAGAGCGCCATGACCGCGCTGGCGCCCTCCATGACCCCCATCCGCCCGGTGGGCAGCGACAGTATGAAGTCGGGATCGAAGCCCTGTCCGGCCATGGCGTAGTAGCCGGCGCCGGAGGCGTGGTTGAGGGTGAGGACGAGCTTGGGCACGGTGGCGGTCGCCATGGCCTCGACGAACTCCGCCCCAGCCCGGATGATGCCCGAGTGCTCCGCGTCGGGGCCCACCATGAAGCCGGACACGTCCTGGACGAAGAGCAGCGGCGTCTGGTGGCGGTTCATGGTCTCGATGAAGAACGCCACCTTCCGCGCGCTCTCGGTATAGACGATGCCCCCGAAGCGCGGCGGCTTGCCCTTGGCGGAAAACATGCCCCGGGCGTTGGCGATGACGCCCACGGGCATCCCGTCGAGGAAGCCGGTGCCGCAGATCATCTCCGGAGCGTACTCGGGCTGGAACTCGTCGAGCTCCTCGCCGTCGAGGATGCACTCGAGGACGTCCCTCATCTGGTACGGCTGGCGGTGGTCCTCGGGGAGGAGGTCGTAGAGCTCGTAGGCCAGGCGCTTGGGCGGCGTCGCCATGCGGTTGCCGGAGCCTGCCCCCTCCCGGGGGAGCTCGGACACCAGCCGCCGTAGCCGCTGGATGCACGCCTCGTCGTCGGGCACCATGTAGTGGGCGACACCGCTCACCTGGGTGTGCACCGCCGCGCCGCCCAACTCCTCGGCGTCGACGGTCTGCCCGGTGGCGCCCTTCACCAGGTTCGGCCCTCCGAGCCCCATGAACGACGTGCCCTCCACCATGAGGATCCCGTCGGCGAGCGCCGGCAGGTACGCGCCACCGGCGATGCACGGCACCATGCACGCCGAAAGCTGCGGGATTCGCAGATAGCGACGCATGACCGAGTTGTAGTAGAAGATCCGGGCCGCGCCGTACTGACCGGGGAAGACGCCCCCCTGGTAGGGGAGGTTCACGCCCGCCGAGTCCACCAGATACACGATGGGGATGCGGCACCGCATGGCCACTTCCTGGGCCCGGAGGATCTTGGTGATGGTCTCGGGCCACCACGAGCCGGCCTTCACCGTGGCGTCGTTGGCGACGACCACCACCTCCCTGCCTTCGACTCGGCCGACGGTGGTGACCACGCCCGCCGCCGGAGCCTGACCGTCGTACTGGTCGTGGGCCACCAGCATCCCGATCTCCACCGACGGCTCCCCCTCGTCGAGGAGGAGGTCGATGCGCTCCCGGGCGGTGAGCTTGCCCTGGTCGTGCTGACGTTGGATGCGGCGCTCGCCTCCGCCCTGGCGGAGTTCCTCCCTGAGCTCCTGGAGCTCGGCCGACAGCTCGCCCAGTCGGCCCGAGGTGGCAGTCGCGCTCACGCGGTGTTCTGGGCCGCGAACCACTCCCTGACGTACTCAATGGCCGCCGTGGTCGGCGTGCCGGGCCCGAAGAGGCGCCCGATGCCCTGCTCTTCCAGGGCCGCTACGTCGTCCTCGGGGATGATGCCGCCCCCCGTCAGCAGAACGTGATCGGCGCCCGCCTCATCGAGAAGCTCCTTCACCCGGGGAAAGAGCGTCATGTGCGCTCCCGACAGCACGGACATGGCGACCACGTCCACGTCTTCCTGGACGGCGGCGTTGACGATCATCTCGGGCGTCTGGTGGAGGCCCGTGTAGATGACCTCGAAGCCGGCGTCGCGGAAGGCGCTGGCGATGACCTTCGCTCCCCGGTCGTGGCCGTCGAGGCCGGGCTTGGCCACGAGGATTCGGATTTTCCGTTCGTCGGACATGTATGTCTGGTCGCTCGGTTGTCGTTGTTCGCGGGGCCGCGGGGCCTCGCGGTTCTCTGTCGGTCCGCGGTACCCATGGCCTCAGCGGCCTCGGCCGCCTTGGCCTGGAGTTACGCCCTTAGAAGAAGACTGGCTCTTTGTAGGCGCCGAAGACGTCCTCCATGGCGGCCCGGATCTCGTAGAGCGTGCAGTAGGCCCGGGCGCAGTCGAGGATGCGCGGCACGACGTTGTCGTCGGTCCTGCACGCTTCGCGCAGGGCATCCAGCGTCTCGGCCACGCGGGCGTCGTCGCGTTCTTCGCGCATCTTCGCCATCCGGGCCACCTGACGCTTCTCCACCCTGGGATCGATCTTGAGCGTGTCGATTTCGAT
>CALJKZ010000476.1 GCA_937983085.1 uncultured Gemmatimonadales bacterium | reverse complement strand
GCGACATCTACTCGCTCGGCGTGGTGTCCTACCAGATGCTCTCGGGGGAGCTGCCCTGCAGCGGCGCCGACGAGTGCGAGGTGATGAGCAATCAGATCCTGCAGTCGCTGCGCTCGGTCGGGCTCAGGGCGCTCGCTTACTTCGCTCAGATGGCCGGCCAGCACCCGTAAGGAGTCGATCTGCTGGTCGCCCTCGGTCCAGATCTCGATGGCCCGGTCCACGAAGCCGATGTTGCGCCCCCGGCGGAAGAGCATCGCCATCCCTTCGCGGAACTCCTCGGGAATCTGCCCGCGCTCGAAGCCCTCCATGACCACATCCATGTCGGGATGGAGACGTTCGAGCTCCTCGCGGGCGAGTCGATCGCCGAGCGTGACGTCGATGCAGGCCTCGAACTCCTCCCAGTCCGACTCGGCACCGCTGCGGGCATACCGGTGCAACGCATTGACGCTTTGCTTCTGCGCCTTGGACCAGAGCCCCTCACCGACGACATATCCACGGATGGTGGTCAGGGCCGAGATGCCCGACAGCGTCAGCACCAGGAACAGCATGAAGGTCGCCGCCACCAGGCAGAGCATCCCCACGTTCCTGAGGGACCTCAGCGGTGGAGGATGGTGCGACCGACCGGATTCCATGCTCTTCGACACGGCGGCTGCGGCTAGGTTGTGCGGGACGGGACCAAGGTGGGCATCGCGAAGTCGCTTGGGAAGGTGACGGCCGAAGGGTCGTAGGCGTCCGCCGATGACTTCAGCAAGAATAGCACCGGACCGACGTCACGCCGTGGCTTCGTCGGGGACGGTGACCAACAGGAGCAGCGCTGCGAGAACCCCAGTCGCCGCGCCGAACCAGAACGGCGCAGCGGGGCCGAAGCCGCGCCAGTCGCCCACGCCCTCCCAGAGGAGGCCGGCCAAAAGGGACGCCGGCAGGGCCACGATTCCGACAGCGGCCGCGTAACCACCGTACGCGAGAGCTCGGAGCTCGGCCGGAACGAGATCGGAGACCAACGCCTTCGCCGCCCCTGCCGACAGTCCGTGATACACGGCGTACGGAAGGTACAGGGCCACGATGTGCCCCCCGGTGCGGGCCATGGCGAAGCCCATGTAGCAGAACCCGTAGAGGAGCCACGAGCCGAGGAGCACCCTCTTTCGCCCCAGGCGGTCGGCCAACGCACCCCCCGGCGCCGCCACCAGGGCGTACACCACGTTGAAGGCCACCAGCAGCCAGAGGATCTCCGAGAGGGAGAGGCCCCGCTCCTGGGCGCGAAGGATCAGGAAGGCATCGGCGGAGTTTCCGAGCTGGAAGAGGACCGCGCATACGGTGAACCACCCGAAACCCCGCCCCAGGCCCCGTAGCCGGATCCGTGGGGGAGGTCGACGTTCCGCGTCCGGCACCCGAGCGACGTCCCTCGCACCCACAGCGAGGACGAGGACGGCGAGGAAGGCCGGAACCAGGCTCCAGAGAACGAGGGTCCGAAACGTCTCCGCGGTAAGGAGCGAGCCGCCGGCCTGCATCCGCTCCACCACCGCAACGGTGACGAGTAGACCCACAACGGCCCCCGCGGTGTCGGCGGCTCGGTGGATTCCGAACACGAGCCCCCGACGAGAGCGCGCCGAGGAATCCGCCAGCAGCGCGTCCCGGGGCGCCGTCCGGATGCCTTTGCCCACACGGTCACCGAGTCGGATTCCCGCAACCGCCGTCCACGAGGCCGCCATGAGGTAGAGGGGCTTCACCGCGCTGGAGACGGCGTAGCCGGTGACCGCGAGCCACTTCCGCCGGCCCGTCCGGTCCGAGAGCCACCCGGAGTAGAGCTTCAAGAGCGCCGCCGTGGCGTCGGCCAGCCCCTCGACCACGCCCACCGCCCAGACGCGGACGCCCAGCACGTTCGCCAGGAAGAGGGGCAGAACGTTCAGGATCATCTCGCTGGACACGTCGGTGAGGAACGACGTGCCGCTGGTGGCCCAGACGTTTCTGTGGAGGGATGCCCCGGCCGCCGGGCTCTCCGGCGCCGGCGACTCGGGGCCGAGCGTCACCTCCGGCTTACCCGCCCTGGGTGAGTCGGTAGAGCTCGACCTCGGCGGCGACACGGCCGAAGCCCGGCCACCACGGATCCTCCATGAGCGATTCGAGAATCTCCCGCGCCTCGGCCGTGTCTCCCTTGGCCAACATCCAGTTGGCGACGCCGAAGCCCACCGTCTCCATCCGGTACGGCGCGTCCGGGCCGGGGTTCAAGAGCTCATCGGCGGTCATCTCGCCCTTGTAGTAGAGAAGGTCGTGGTAGTACGCGACGTTCTCCGAGACGTCGAGATCGGTGGATACGGTGTCCAGGAGGCGCTGGACCTCGGCGTCGTCCCCGGCGCGAGCGGCGGCACGAACGGCCCATTCGGTCATGGCCACGAACGACTCGGCGTCGTCGGCGTTCACCGAGCAGCTCCGGAACCCGTCGGCCTCGGCCGCCTCGGCCTCTGCGTCACCCGCGAGATCCAGGCAGCGTCGATACTCCTCGTGGGCATCCCCGAAACGACCGGCGAGGAAGTACGCCAGACCGAGGTGGTAGGCGACGTCCCAGTTCATGGGCGCCAGGTCGCGCGCCGTCTCGAGGTCGGCGATGGCCGCGTCGAACTCGCGGACGGAAATGTGGCGGTGTCCCCTGAAGCGGTGCGCTCGCCAGTCCTCGGGGGCGAGCTCGATGGCACGGCTGTAGAGCTCCATGGCCTGCCGATACTGCCAGAAGTTTCGACGGACACGCCCCGCGGCGATGATGAGGTCCACGTTGTCCGGGTCGGCGGCCAGGGCCTCGTCGGCCTCGGCGATGGCGCCGGTGGTGTCGTCCTGCTGGAAGAGGGCCTCGCCGAAGAGAGAGACCGCCTGTTGTCCCGCGGCCATGGTGTCGCCGCCGTCTCCACCACCCTCGGCGGGGACCGCGTCCCCTCCCCCGCACGCCGCCAAGGCGAATGCCGCCACGGCGAGAAAGGTCAGAGGAGCGAAGCGGTTCGGCGATTGCTGCGGCATGGGAGATCCTCGTCGGGAGGTACGGGAGACGGCCACCTTGGGACGTCCCATGGGGGCTTGGCAAGGGGCCGACACGGCCCCGGCAGGGCGTCCCCGAGATCGCAGAGCGGCCCATCGTGACTCCCACCGGACCGGTTGTTCTGATATGGCCCTTTGTCGATCTTGCGCCCCATGATTCTCGTCACGGGAGGCACCGGATTCATCGGCTCGAATCTCGTCGGTCGGCTGGCCGACGAGGGGGCTCGCGTCTCCATCTGCGACACCCTCGGATCGGGTGAGAAGTGGCGCAACATCGCCAAGCACGAGATCGACGAGCTCGTGGCTCCCCTGGCGCTGGACGACTTCCTTCGTCGTCGTGGAAGCGACATCGAGCGGGTCTTTCACATGGGCGCCATCTCGGCCACCACCGAGTCCGACGCCGACCTCATCACCGATACCAACCTCCGGCTCTCCCAGTCCATCTGGCGTTGGTGCGCCGCCCAGGGCGTGCCCCTCGTGTACGCCTCGTCGGCGGCGACGTACGGAGACGGCTCGGCCGGCTTCTCCGACGACGACTCGCCGGAGGGCCTCGCCCGCCTCCTGCCTCTCAACGCCTACGGCTGGAGCAAGCAGGCCTTCGATCGGTGGGTGGTACGGGAAGTTGACGACGGGAACCCCGCTCCGCCCCACTGGGTGGGGCTGAAGTTCTTCAACGTCTATGGACCCAACGAGTACCACAAAGGCGACATGCGCAGCGTGGTGACCAAGGCGTACCCGACGGCGGCCGCGGGATCGCCTGTAACCCTCTTCCGCTCCCACCACCCCGACTACGGCGACGGGGAACAGATGCGCGACTTCGTCTACGTTCGCGACTGCGTCGACGTCATGGCCTGGCTCCAGGGAGGACAAGCGCCCAGCGGAATCTACAATCTGGGAACGGGCCGGGCGCAGACGTGGCTCGAGCTCATGGGCGCGCTGTACGAAGCCGTCGGGTCCGAGCTGCAGGTCCGTTGGGTGGACACCCCCGACGAGATCCGGGACCGGTACCAGTACTTCACCCAGGCGGACATGTCCAAGCTACGGGACGCCGGCTACGACGCTCCCTTCGCCTCCGTGGAGGAAGGCGTCACCCACTACGTCGAACACTTCCTCTCCAAGGACGACCCCTACCGGTGATGCGACGCACCATCCTTCTCCTTGCCCTCATCGCGCTCTCCCTTCCCTCCCTCCTGGCCGCACAGATCAACGTCGAGGCCCTCCGTCGCGACGATCCGCCGTTGGGATATTCCGGCACCCTCGGCGGCGACCTGACCGTACGAACGGGCAACGTCGACTTCGTGCAGATCGGGCTGGAGGCCCGTCTGTACCAGGTCACCGACC
>CALJKZ010000475.1 GCA_937983085.1 uncultured Gemmatimonadales bacterium | reverse complement strand
AATAGCTCCGCAAGATCGTTGTGACCGAACCCGCGGACCTCGCCCTCGACGTCCTCGCCTCGCACGACGTCGACCTGGTGGTCCTCGACCTCATTCTCCCCGACCGGGACGGGCGTGACGTCCTGGTCCAGATGCGGGAGGACGCGGCGACGGCCATCGTCCCGGTGGTGGTCCTCTCCTCCAACGCCGGGTCGGTAGCGCGGGCCGAGTGCATGGCGGTGGGGGCGGACGACTTCCTCGAAAAGCCGGCGGACCCGAAAGTTCTGAGGGCGACCGCCGCGCGCCTGGTGAAGGAAGGGCGCGAGCGCCGGGACGCCGTCCGCGATGGTATCACCGGACTGCCCAACCGCGCCGGGCTCATGGCCCTGTACGAGGAGTGCCGTCGCCGCGCTGCCCCCGGCGCGCCCATCACGGTGGCCATGGTGTCGCTCGATCCGTTGGCCGAGGTCACGATGCGTCTGGGCGAGGACGCGGGGGACCGCTTTCTCCTCGAGGTGTGCTCCGCACTCCACGAGGCCCTGGGCAAAGGAGACAAGCTCGGGCGGTGGGAGACGGGAGAGCTCGTCGCGGTGCTCCCGGAGCGTACGGCGGACCAGGCCAAGCGGATTCTCGAGACGACCATCCGCGCCCTCACTCTCGACGACGCCCTCGACGGCGTCCGCGGGGCGGGAATCGAGATCACGCTGAGCGGGGGAGTCGCCACGGTCGCAAACGAGGATTCGCTCCACGAGGCCATCTCGTCCGCCCAGCGCTTCCTTTACGCCGCCAAGGCGTCGGAGGGAGAGACGGTACACGCGGAAGCGGACGCCCTCGATCTGGACACGCACACGATCCTGATGGTCGAAGACGATCGGGTCACCGCGACCCTTCTGCACCATCGCCTCGTTCGCGACGGCCACGAGGTGGTGTCCTTCGAAGACGGCCGCGAAGCATACGAGTGGGCTGCGGAGGAGGACTTCGATCTGGCGATCCTCGACGTGAAAGTGCCGGGGATGGATGGATTCGAGCTCCTGGCCAAGCTCCGGGACATTCCGAGGTACGGGGGCGTTCCCATCGTCATGTTGACAGGCATGGGAAGTGAGGCCGACGTGGTCCGGGGCCTCGAGCTCGGTGCGGACGACTATATGCTGAAGCCGTTCTCACCCACGGAGCTTCTGGCCCGGGTCCGCCGTCGCCTCCACGCCCACTCGGCCTCGTCGGGCGGCGGCTCCAGAGCGTCGGGAGGCGGCTCCCCAGCGACGGGCGGCGGCTCGAGAACGTCGGCGAGTGGACCGACGCGCGCGACGACCTCCGCGGCGCAAGGGTCCGAACCCGTCGAGGCACCGAGCGGTGAGGGCAGCAAGGACGTGGACCCCTCCGACACGCCCCCACGGAACGAGGCCCAGGCCTGACCTTGCCACTCCTGCAGGACGCGGCCGCGCTGCACGGACTGGACCGCGGCTTCCTCGTTCTGGCCGCCGCGGTGGGGGTCCTTCTCCTCACGTCCCTCGCCTTCGCGGTCCTCGCCCTCGCCCTGCGGGTGAGGAACGACCGCACGACCAGGCGCCAGGAACGACTCCGCAGTCGGTGGGAGCCCGCCATGCTCGAGATCCTCGGCGGTGCCGCTCCTCCCGACGCCATCTTCGAGCGGGTCGAGGACGACGACGGGATCGACTTCCTGGAGTTTCTCCTGGACTACGCGCGCCGGCTCAAGGGGGAGGAGCAGCAACGGGTGCGGGTCATGGCCGAACCGTATCTCCCCTTGGTCATTCCCATGCTCCGCGAAGGCACGGCCGAGGCGCGGGGTCACGCCGTGCTCATCTTCGCGCGCATGGGGATGCCCACATACGCTCCGGCGGTGGCCGGCGCCCTTCGGGACGAGTCCCCCATCGTCGCCATGATCGCGGCCCGCAGTCTCTTCCGCCCCGGACACGAGCGCCACTTCTCCGCCGTCCTCGAGCACCTGCCCCGCTTCACGAGCTGGAGCCGGAGCTTTCTCGCGAGCATGCTCGCCGCCGGAGGCCCTGCAGCCGCATCCCTGCTGCGGGACATCCTCGCCAACCCTCTCGAGCAGCCCCTCGTGCCTGCGGTCGCCTCCGACGCCCTGCGGGAGCTCAACGGCCTCGACGCCGTGCCAACGGCCCTGGACCTGCTGGCCGCAGCCGGGGCCGACGCGACGGTGGACCGCGAGCTCGTCGTCGGCTGTCTCCGCATCCTTGAACAGCTCGGCCACCAGGAGCATCTGTCCACGGTTCGCCTCTTCGTCGACTCACCCGACGCCGTCATCCGGGCCGCAGCGGTGTCGGCCCTGGCGGGGCTCGGAGGTGTGAGCGAGATCCCCATCCTCCAGGCCAAGCTCGACGACTCCACCTTCTGGGTGTCCCTGGAGGCGGCCCGAGGTCTCATGACGCTGGGCGAGACGTCCACCCTGGAGCGCATCGCCGCGTCGCGCGGACCATGGTCGCTCCTCGCACAGCAGGTCCTCGCCGAATGAGTGCGACGCTCGTCGGCGCGGCCCTGACCCTCCTGGACGGCTTCAACGTCCTGGTCATCGTGTACTTCGTGCTGCTGAACGGCACCTATCTGTGGATGACGTTGCTGGCCTTCAAGGCGCTGCGTCGCTATGCCCTGCGGATGACCTCGGTGGATCCGGCCGAGCTCATGTCCACGGCAGGGCTGCCTCCGGTGACGCTCATCGCGCCGGCGTACAACGAGGAACCGACGTGCGTCGAGTCCACCCGATCGCTCCTCACACTGCGGTACCCGAGCTACGACATCCTGGTGGTGAACGACGGTTCGACGGACGGTACGCTGCAGCGGATGGTGGACGCCTTCGACCTCGCTCCCGCCGCCCGCGCACCCGTCGCCCAGATCGATACGGCGGCGGTGCGGGGGATCTACCGGAGCACGGTCCACCCCAACCTCTGGGTCATCGACAAGGAGAACGGAGGGAAGGCCGACGCCCTCAACACGGGCATCAACTACTGCCGGCATCCCCTATTCTGCGCCATGGACGCCGACAGTCTCCTCGAGCCCGAGGCCCTGACGCGCATCGTGCGGGCGTTCCTCGAGGACTCGTCGACGGTGGCTGCCGGTGGGGTCATCCGCATCGTCAACGGGTGCAAAGTGCGCTCGGGGATCGTCGAGGAAGTCCGCCTTCCCAAGAACTTCCTGGCTCGAATCCAGGTTCTCGAATACCTCCGATCCTTCCTCGCCGGTCGCATGGGCTGGGACGCCCTGGACGCGACGCTCATCATCTCCGGCGCCTTCGGCATGTTCAGCCGACGGCACGTGGTCGAGGCCGGCGGATACCTCCACGACACCGTCGGAGAGGACATGGAGCTGGTGGTCCGTCTCCATCGTCACTGTCGTGAGCGAGGAGAGCCCTACCGCGTGGCGTTCGTTCCGGACCCCGTGGCATGGACGGAGTGCCCCGAAGACCTGCGGGTGCTCGGCCGACAACGCGACCGGTGGCAGAGAGGCCTGGTGGAGTCCTTGTGGCGAAATCGGGTCATGATCCTCAACCCACGCTACGGGCGCATCGGAATGATGGCGGCGCCGTATTACTTCTTTCTGGAAGTGGTGGGGCCGGTCATCGAAGCCCTGGGCTACGTGACCTTCATCACCGCCCTCCTTCTGGGTCGTGCGTCCACGGCGTACGTCCTGGCCTTCCTCGCCGTGGCTTTCGCGTTGGGGATCTCCCTGTCCTTCGCCGCCGTGGGGCTGGAGGAGCTGAGCTTCCGTCGGTATCCGAGGATGCGCGACCTGGCAACCTTGCTCCTCGTCGCCGTCGTGGAGAATGTTGGCTACCGGCAACTGTCCATCTGGTGGCGCCTGCGGGGGATGATCTCGAAGTTCCGGGGAGCGTCGGCCTGGGGTGCGATGGAGCGGAAGGGATTCTCGACATCCGACGAGGAGACGTAGCGGATTGAGTGAACAGCAAGGCTTCGCCGCCCTCGACAAGCACGAGGCCGAACGGTTCTTCCTCCTCGATCTCGACCTCCTCTGCGTCGCCGGGTTCGACGGGTACTTCAAGCGCTTGAACCCCGCCTGGTCGAAGGTTCTCGGCTACGAGGAAAGCGAGCTTACCGGGCGTCCGTTCCTGGACTTCGTGCATCCCGACGACGTCGCCGCCACCCGCGCCGAACTGGACGCGCTGGCCGAGGGAGTCGACACCATCCGGTTCGAGAACCGATACCGTGCCTCCGACGGCAGCTATCGGGTCCTCCTGTGGAACGCCCGCCCCTACCCGGAGGAGGGGCTCATCTACGCCCTCGCCCGCGATGTCACGGAGGAAAAGCAGCGCGAGGCCGAACTCCTCGACGCGAAGCGATTGGCCGAGGAGGCGAACGTCGCGAAGAGCGAGTTCCTGGCGAACATGAGCCACGAGATCCGGACGCCGATGAACGGCGTCATCGGCATGACGGAGCTGGCGCTGGACACCGTCCTCACCGACCAGCAGCGCGAGTATCTGCAGATGGTCCACCAGTCGGCCGGGGCGCTGCTTGAGACCATCAACAGCATCCTCGACTTCTCCAAGATCGAAGCAGGGAAGATGGAGCTGGAGGACATCGACTTCACCCTGTGGGAGACCGTTACCGGTGCCATGAAGCCTCTGGCGCTCTCGGCTCGACAGAAGGGTGTCGAGCTCCTCTACGACGAACGACCGGGCGTACCCGAGCGACTCCGGGGTGACCCGGGCCGGTTGCGGCAGATCCTGGTGAACCTCGTGGGGAACGCGGTGAAGTTCACCGAGCGGGGGTCCATCCGCGTCACGGTCCGCGCCATGGAGGCCGACGAGGATGTCATCGCGGTGCGGTTCGAGGTCGAGGACACCGGCATCGGCATCCCGGAGGACAAGCTCCAGCACATCTTCGGGTCGTTCAATCAGGTGGACGGGACCATGACCCGACGCTTCGGCGGCACGGGCCTCGGTCTGGCCATCACGGCGGGGCTGGCCGAGATGATGGGGGGAGGCGTGGAGGTGGACAGCGAGGTCGGACACGGAAGCACCTTCGCGTTCACGGCCCACTTCCGCCCGGCGGTGGAGGGGCGCGCCCGACCCGCCAGCGACGACGTGGAACTCACGGGACTTCGCGTCCTGGCCGTCGACGACCAGGAGCCGAACCTGAGGATCCTCGAGGGGTTCGCCGATCGAATGGGCATGGAGGTGAAGTCGGCGGCCTCCGGGGCCGAGGCTCTGGAGATGCTCGCACGGGGGTGGGACGAGGGGTCCCCCTTCGACATCGCCCTCCTCGACCGCAACATGCCGGCCATGAGCGGCTTCGAACTGGCCGAAAGGATTCGCAAGGACGAGCGCTTCGACGATGTCGTCATGGTGGCCATCACCGCGGCAGGGAAGCCGGGAGACGGCGCCCGCTGTGAGGAGCTGGGCATCGCGTCGTATCTGCTCAAGCCCCTCGCCCCGGCCGAGCTCCGTGAGGCGTTGCTCCTCACCATCGAGAAGGCCAAGGACGCCGAGTCCCAGGGCCAACTGGTCACCCGGCACTCCCTCCGGGAGACACGACTGAACCTCCGTGTGCTCCTGGCCGAGGACAACCCGGTGAACCAGAAGCTCGCGGTCCACATGCTCCAGCGCTTCGGCCATTCGGTGCTCGTGGCCAACAACGGACGCGAGGTCCTGACGGCCCTCGACGCCGAACCGTTCGACGTGATCCTCATGGACATCCAGATGCCCGAGATGGACGGGATCGAAGCAACGCGCCGGATCCGCGAACGCGAGGCCGCGGACGGTACGTTCACACCCATCGTCGCCATGACGGCGCACGCCATGGTCGGCGACCGGGAGCGGTTCCTGGACGCCGGGATGGACGATTACGTAACCAAACCCATCAACCGCGACCGTCTCCGAGCCGTGCTTCGCGGAATCGGTCGGACGCCCGAGCCCGAGCCCGACGAACCCGGGCCCGACGACGTCGAGGAATCACCCGACGCGGCCTCGTTCGATCGCGACGAGCTCATGAGCCGGACCGAGCGCGATCCCGAGCTCATCCGCATGCTGGTGGACGTCTTCGAGGCGGACCGGCCCAACCTCCTGGGCGGCGTCCGTTCCGCCCTGGACGCCGGCAATTCCGAGGCCCTGGAGCGCGCGGCCCACACCCTCAAGGGGGCCGTGGCGGTCTTCGGCGCCGAGCCCGCTCGGTCGCGCGCTCAACGACTCGAGACCATGGGTCGGGACGGGGTGCTCGACGACGCGGCCGAGCTCTACTCGGAGCTGGAGACCTGGGTGCTTCGCCTGGAGAGCGATCTCAGGGCATTGGCCGCCGAACTCGCCCGCTGATCCCGGGCGTCGTCACACCGGGGGCGCCCGCGCGGGCCCGGGCGGACGGGCGAACCCGGGATGCGGTCAGCGGCCTCCCGGAGGTCCGGTGTTGACCCGGACGTCGCTCACTTGGACCCGGATGACCATGGGCTCGTCCTCTCCGGCCATCATGGCCCGGAACTGCTCGAGCTGATCGGCCATCATGGACTCCACCATGCGCCGCTGCTCGGCGGGCATGTTTTCGAGTTCGCGCTCCATCTGCTCGAACTGTGCGCGGGCATCCTCGTCGATGGCGGCTCCGAGGCCCTCCACCGTCATGACGGTCTCGTGGGCCACGAGCATTCCCTCGTGCTCACGGTAGTCCAGCATGTCCATGGTCGAGGTGACGGCATGGACCCCCTCGGCGTTGGTCAACTCACCCTCGAAGATCATCCGCCGCGGCATGTACTCCTCCACGTCGAGGAAGAGGCGACCGCTGATGGGCTTGAACTCCGAGTCCTGCCCCATCTGCTGGCCCAGCTCCGTGTTCTCGAGATCGGTGATCTCCAGGACGTGGTTGTCCCGACCGTCGATGGTCTCCCGCCCCACGTACGTGGCGTTGTCCTTGAAGTCGTCACCCAGGGCGTAGATCTCGTCGATGGTACCGGGGCCGGAATCCTGCATGTTCATGCCCGCGGCGTTCATGTTCTGGAGCTTGAAGACCGGCCGGCCGTCCACCATCTCCTTCACGAAGTAGGATGTGGCCTGGAAGCCCATGAGATCCTGCACGAGGGTGTAGTTGTCGATTCCCTCGGTCCGGGACTCGTACTCGGTGAGCATGCGGTCGATGATGTCGGCCGCGCTCTGGCCGGCGACAGGTGCCGCCACGAGTCCGAGGACGACCAATGCGAGGGCCGAGGCGCGAAGGCTACGCGGGAACGTGGGCATCGTGGTCATCCTCCGGTCTTCTCGAATTTTTGGACGCGGCGGCCTGTAGAGGCTTCGCCGACGTAGATGTTGCCCTGCGAATCTACACCCATCCCGTGCGGTCGTAGGAACTGACCGACCTGACGTCCCCCTCTTCCGAAGTCGCCGACGACCTCCAGATCGGAACGGCGAAGGATCCAGACCTTGTGGTTGGTCCCATCGGCAAGGTAGAGCCACTCCTGCTCGGGATCCGGCGAGAGTGCGATGACGAAGGACGAGCCGGAGGCCAGGGTTCGGGGCTCGACGATGACCTCATCGACGTACGTGCCGTCCTGCTGGAAGACCTGGATCCGGTTGCCCCGACGGTCGGCGACATAGATGAGGCCGTCATTGGAGCCGACGAGGCCGTGGACGGTGGCGAACTGGGTCGGGGGATCTGCCGCATGGCTCTCCCCACCCCATTCGTAGTCGTACTCGTCCAGGGGCTCCTCGCCGTACGCTCCCCAGTGGCGGAGGTACTGGCCCGTGTCACCGTCGAAGACGATGACCCGTCGGTTGCGGTACCCGTCGGCGATGAAGACCTCGTTGGAGGAGGGATCCACCCAGATGCCGGCAGGTCCGCCCAGGAGTGCCGTATCGGCGTTGCCCCCGGTGACGTCGTACTCGCCGATCTGCATGAGCAGCGTCCCGTCACGCGTGAACTTCATGACCCGATGGTGACGGTACGTACCGACCCAGACGTTGTCCTGATGATCGACGAAGAGGCCGTGCGCGTTGCGCGGGAACTCCGACACGTCCTGTTCGGTGGGAACGCCCCACCCCTGCACGACCCGGCCGTCGGCGTCGAACTCCACAACGACCGGAGCCGGCCGGCAGCAGATCCCGATGGGAGGGTCCTGGACCGCCGAGGTCTCCTCGGGCGTGAGGGTCTCCGGAAGATGCGTGACCCAGACGTGGTCGCGGGCGTCGACGAAGACCGCCGTGACGGCGCCCATGATCCAGTCGTCGGGCATTTCCTGAGGCCAGCTCGGATCCACCTGGAAAGAGGGAATCCCGCCGGACGACGCGGCGGCGTCGGGGGAGCTACCCTCCGGCGCGTCGCTGGAGCAGGCCCCCATCCCCGCGGCGGCGAGTGCTGTGGCGAGGACGAGTGGGAGGCGGTTCATCCGGCGGGCTCTCCTTGGGTGCGACAGAAGTCGTCGAGGAATTCCTGGAAGCGGTCGAGATCGGCGTGGGTCGTGGGAATGCCGACGGACACGCGGAGCGCTCCCACGGCGTTCTCCTCCCCGATACATCGCGCGAACTTCTTGAGCGTGAACGTCCCCCGCGGGATGTCCTCGAAGCACTCGAGGGCTTCGGCGGCGGGCAGGGACAGTGCCCGCTCGGCGGCGCCCGGGTTGCAGAAGCACCCGCCCCGGAGGGAGATCCCGACGGCGCTGGCGGCGCGCTCCACGTCACCATAGGGAAGGACTCCCCCGCCAGGTCCTCGGAGATTGAACGCCACGGTGCCACCACGGGCCTCGGAACTCCTCGGGCCGTAGACCTCGATGGCCGGCGTGCCGTCGGGAAGACAAGCGCAGTCGAGGATGTCGAGGACGCGTTCCGTCATCTCCGCGACGTGGAGGGTGACATTCTCCATGCCCACGTCGGAGAGGAACGCCAAGCCCCTGGGCATGGCCGCGATGCCGAGGAAGTTCGGCGTGCCGTCTTCGAAGCTCTCGGCATCGGTACGGAGGCGGTGCACGTGGTTCTGGACCGAGACGTACTCCACCGTGCCCCCGGCGAACCACGGTCGCTCCAGCTCGGCGAGAGCCTCCTTCCTCGCCAGCAACGCGCCCAGGCCGGTGGGCAGCCCGAACATCTTGTAGAAGGCCACGCACGCGAAGTCGGGCGTCACCTCCGACAGGTTCAGCCGGTTGGTGGGGGCGTAGGCCGCTGCGTCGAGGACGGTCCGGTACCCCTTGTTCCGGGCATCGCGAATGAGGGAGAGCGGGTGCTTCACCCCCGAGAAGTTGGACTGACCGGGAAAGGCGAAGAGGCTCGGAGTGGACGGCGCGTCGGGAATCTCGGCGCCGGCGGCGAGACGGAGCTCGGCGTCGAGGGGCAGATACGTCGTCTCTGCACCCTTGGCCTCGGCGTAGACGCGGATGCCCTGCACCGAGTTGTGATTGTCCTCGAGAAGGACGAAGCGCGACCCGGGGCGGAACGGATACGCCTCTCCCACCAACTTCAACGCCGCCGACGCATTGGAGGTGAAGATCACCGTGTACTCGGCCGGGTCGGCGTGGAAGAAATCGAGGACCTTCCGACGGGCGTCCTCGACGATCCTCGTGGCCGCCTGCGAAGCGGGGTTCTCCGAGTGTGGATTCCCCAGGACATGTCGTTCGAGGAACGAATCATGGTCCCGCACCTGGCAGTCGGCGTAGAGACCGCTGCCGGTGTAGTCCAGATACACGTGGCCGCCTTCGTCGAGGCGGGCGAACTCGGTTCGGCGAAGGGCTTCGAACGTTTGGCGGAGGCCCGTGCCCTGTCGGGTCGGCTCCGTCTGTATGGTCGTCACATCGTGCTCCGGATTCGGCTCGAACTGGACGTACACTCTACTCGCCGGAGGCGCCTCCCGTCTACTCGCCGCCGCGGCCGATGCTCCCTAGCTTGCCCGCCATGCCGTCACGCCCCTCCCCGGCACCCGCCTCGTCCTTCCTGGTCTGGCTTCCCACCGCCTTCGCCGCGGTCCTCGCCGGCCTGTCTCTGACGCCCAGGGTCCAGACCGCCGACGTCCTCACGTGGTCCTTCCAGGGGGCGGCCGCCTTCCTCGTGGTGTGGAACGCCATCGTCGTCTTCACGGGACGGGGAAAACCCGACCCCATCGAAACGACACTGCGGCCGCACCACTACGTACAGGCCCTCTGCCAGTTCGCCGTGTTCGCCTACTGGGGGTGGTACTGGCGCCCGGTATACGCCATGGCGGTCCTCATCGGGGGACAGCTGGTCTTCGCCTACGGCTTCTCCATGCTCCTCACGTGGTGGCGGGGTTCGACGTATCGCCTGGGATTCGGCCCCGTCCCCATCATCTTCAGCATCAACCTCTTCCTCTGGTTCCGCGACGACTGGTTCTATCTCCAGTTCCTGATGATCGCGGTGGGCTTCCTCGGAAAGGAACTGGTTCGCTGGCACCGTGAAGGGCGCCGGGTCCACATCTTCAACCCGTCGGCGTTCGCCCTGGGGCTCTTCTCCCTCGTCCTCATCGCCACCGGTTCCACACAGCTCACCTGGGGCCAGGAGATCGCCTCCACCCTCACGTTGGCGCCCAGGATCTACCTGTACCTGTTCCTCGTCGGTCTGGTGGTGATGTACTTCTTCTCCATCACCCTCATCGCGGCGTCGGCGGCGGCCGTACTCTTCGGCCTCAGCGCCGGTTACGCCGCGTGGACCGGCGTGCCGTACTTCGTCGACTCGGAGATCCCCGCCGCCGTCTTCCTCGGCCTCCACCTCCTGGTCACCGACCCGTCCACCTCTCCGCGCACGCCACTGGGCAAGACGTTCTTCGGGGCGCTCTATGGCGTAGGGGTGTTCGCGCTGTACGCCATCCTCGGAGCTGCCGGGGCGCCCACCTTCTACGACAAGTTGCTGTGCGTTCCGCTCCTGAACCTGAGCGTCCGCGGAATCGATTCCCTGGTACGGACCCTCGACGAGAGGGGATTCGCGATTCCCGGCGTGGGCGGTCAGGCGGCCCTGACGGAGCGCCGGGCCTGGTGGTCTCCGGTCCGCCTCAACCTCGCCCACATGGGCGTCTGGATTCTCTTCTTCGGCGTCATGGCCTCGACGGGCCGGGCCGACGGGCGCCACATCGGAGACAGCCTGCCCTTCTGGGAGATGGCGTGCAGCGAGAACAGACCGACGGCGTGCGACCGACTCCTCCAGCTGGAGGCGACGTACTGTTCCGACGCCTCGGCGTGGGCCTGTAACGAACTCGGGGCGCACTACGCGGAAGGGACCCTCGTGGAAGCCGATCCCGCTCTGGCCCGAGCCTTCTTCGGTCGGGCCTGCGAGCTGCGTTTCCAGGAGGCGTGCCTGAACCTCCTGGACGACTCTCGCATCGTCCGGGGTGACCCCCGCCCCCTCGACCTGCGACTCCTCCTGCGGGAGGGCGGCCGGAACCTCATGGAGGTCCCCGAGGGCGAGCTCATCGTCAGGGCGTGTGACCACGCCTGGAGCTTCGCCTGCCGCCGCACGGCGGCCAACGGTTGACCGGCGAAGCCACGGACCGGGGCTCAGCCGGCCCCGGGGCGGAGACGTCGCCACGGACGGGCGGCCCTCTTCGCGTGATCCTCGGGAGCGTCGCGCTCGTCGCAGCCGTGTGGCTCTCGCTCTCCCTCGCGCGGACCGGCGCACACTCCACCGCCGACATCCGTCCCTACGCGGTGGACCTTCCTGCCTCCATGGACGGCTTCCGCGACGACCTCTTCTACCTGCCCGACGATTCGCTCCTTGGCTTCGTGGCGATTCCGGAGGGCCCCTTCGTCATGGGGAGCGACCCGGGCGTCGATCCCCTGGCCCTCGACATCGAGTGGTGGGGCGAAGGGCGCGTCCAAGGAACGGTGGATCTGCCGCGTGTCTACATGGCCCGCTTCGAGACCACCGTGGCCCAGTACGTCCGCTTCGTCGAATCCACCGGGCATCCGGTTCCCGATCCCTCGGCTCTGTCGGCGGATCCCGACCACCCGGTCACCTGGGTGGCCTGGACCGACGCCCT
>CALJKZ010000474.1 GCA_937983085.1 uncultured Gemmatimonadales bacterium | reverse complement strand
CGCTTTCGTTAAGAGCCTCCATCTGCGCCATGATCTCCTCACTCGTCACCGAGTCCAGGTTTCCCGTGGGCTCGTCGGCGAGGAGGAGGGCCGGCTCGTTGATGAGGGCCCGGGCCACGGCGACGCGCTGCCGCTGACCGCCGGACATCTCGGGGGGCTTGTGGTCCATCCGGTCCCCGAGGCCGACCAGCTCCAGCTTCTCTTCGGCACGGCGACGGCGCTCTTTGCTGCCGACTCCCGCATAGATGAGGGGAAGCTCGACGTTGTGGAGGGCCGTGGCGCGGGGGAGGAGGTTGAAGGTCTGGAAGACGAAGCCGATCTCCCGGTTGCGCACCCGCGCCAACTGATCGTCCGACAGATCACTCACCAGTTGGCCGTTGAGCCAGTACTTCCCTGCCGTCGGAGTATCCAGGCACCCGATCATGTTCATGAACGTCGACTTTCCGGACCCGGACGGTCCCATGATGGCGACGAACTCGCCCCGCTGGATGGTCATGTCGACCCCTCGAACGGCACGCACCGTCTCGGCGCCCAGCACGTAGTGCTTGGTGAGCCCCTCGGTGCGGATGATCACGGAGTCCTGCGCCCGTCCCTCACTCGCCTTGTTCACAGCTCCCTCCCGAGAATCGCTTCCAGTTCGGCCCGCGCCAGAATGTAGTCGTAGCGGGTCGTGATGAGGTCCGTCTCGGCCTGGGTCTGCGCGTTTTGGCTGATGAGGACGTCGAGAATCGTCGCCGCTCCCACCTCGTAGCGCGCCCGGACCACACGGAGGTCCTCTTCCGCTACGAGTACGGCCTCCTCCGCAATCACTGTGGCGCGCTCCGACGTCAACAGATTCTGCAGCGCGGCATCCGCTTGCTCCCGGGCGGCGAGCCTGGCGTCGTCCTCCTGGAGTCGCGTCACCCGCTGGACGAACTGGGCCCGGTCGAGGCCGCTCTCCCTCTGGAACCCGTTGAAGATCGGGTAGCTCATGCTCAGCGACATGTTCCAACTCGTACTGCCGCCGGAGAGCGAGGGGTCCTGATTGGCCCAGTTGTACCCCGACGAGAATCGCAGGCTGGGGAAATATGCGGCTCGAGCCGCCGAGACGTCCGCGGCGGCAGCAACGGTGGACTCCGTGGCCGCCACCACCGAGGGGGACGCTTCCTCGGCGAGCTGCATGATCTCGTCCTCGGAGAGGGGAAGCGGACCGGGGTCCAGCACGGCGGGTGACGCAGGCCGGACGGGCTCGGACACGCCGATCTGCCTGCCCAGCGATACGCGGGCCGCTCGGAGAGCGGTCTCCGCCTGCAGGACGGCCTGCTCCGCGTTCACCACGTCCAAGCGCGCCCGGAGGGAATCGGAGATCGTCGCCTCACCCAGGCGGGTGCGGCTGCGGACGATGTCCATGTTCTGCTCGGCTTGGAGCACCCGCTGCCGCGCCACCTCGAGGAGCTCTTCGCGCTCGAGGGCGGAGAAGAACAGGCCCTTGGTCTGGAGGGTCACCTGGTAGCGCTGGTTCGCGTACCGGGCCTCCGCCGCCCGGACATCGGCCTGGGCCGCATCGTACTCCCGGAAGCGCCGCATGCCCTCGAAGACCGTGAGGCTTCCCGAGAGTCCCGCGCTGTACGAGTCCGAGCTACCCGGCTCGAAGCTTCCGGTGACTTCGTCGAAGGTCCGTGAACTTCGCAGGGAGCCCGACGTGCTGGCGCTGACCGTGGGAAGGAAGGAAGCCCATGAGGTTTTCCGGCTCAGCAGCGCGTTGTCCACCGCCTGGCTCTGCTGCGCCATCTGGGGGCTCCGGACCAGAGCGCGCTCGACGGCTTCCGTCAGGGAAACGGTCTGCTGGCCCTCTCCCGGCAGGGGCACGAGGAGAGCCGTGCCTGCCGCCAGGCAGGCAAGGGTGCGGACCGAAGTCCGCGTTGAACTGTGCATGTTGGATCAGTCCCTCTCGTCACCATTTTCGCGTTCAGCCTCGCGCCTGGCGTCCCAATCGTCGAGCAGACGCTGGTACTCGGCCGCTTGATCCGTCGAGAGCACCGACTTGATCGCTTCGCGGGTGATGAGAAGGTTGGCCCGATACTTCACTTCGAACTCGGCCTCGACTCCATCCAACTCCTCATCGATCGCGTCTCTACGAGCGCGATGCTCCTGGATGATAGAGTCGATGCTGGCCAGCTGGGATTCGTTAGCTCCCACCTGCTGGTAGAAATAGCGACGCTCCCCGGAGGCCTCAGCTTCGGGCTGCTCTCCCTCGTCCTTGGCCTGGACGACCTCGGGCGGAGGGGGCGCAGCACCGAGCTCGGCATCCATGACGAGCCCGACCAGGATGCCGGTGCCGAACACTGCGATGAGGACACCGGCCGTGAGAAGTCGGGTGCGGGAGGTCTGGCGCATCAGAAATTGTCCGGTCCGAAGCTGGCGAAGATCACGGCCGCATTGGACTCCTGAAGCACCGGGACCGGCTCACCCGGCAACTCGGCGAGCACGTCTTCGGCGCTCACCCCCAAGGCACCCGAGCCGGCGCGCACCAGGATCAGAGCCGCCACGGCGGCGGCGAGCATCGCCGTGGGTACGACGGTCCGCGACCACGAGGCCATGACGTCGACAATGGTGAGTCGGGCCATCATGCGTCGCCGCGCGAGCTCGGAAGCCGCACCGGCCATGACGCCACCGTGAAAACGGAACCAGTAGTTTGCATCGCGACTGGCCGGATCGAGCGTCTCCAGGGCCTCGGCGATCCTCGGATCGGTGCCCGTGTCGAGCATCTCGTCAGCGCCGCGACGGAACCATGTCATCATTGGGCTTTCCTCAATATTTCAGGCACTCCGGGGACCTCTCCCAAGGCCGCCCTCAGTGCCTTCCTCGCGAAGTGGAGATGGGACCTCACGGTCCCTGACGGGATTTCCAGTCGCTCCGCGATCTCTCTGTGTTTCCATCCTTCCATATCGTGCAGGAGAACGATCTCCCGCTGAACTTCCGGGAGCCGCGCCAAGGCCTCTTCGAGAAGAGATCTGAGCTCGATGTTCTCCGCCACCTTGTCCGGCGTCGGAGCCGAGGAACGAGCCCCCGGAGGGACCTGTTCCGTCTCCCGAAGCGATTCCCGTCGGATGAGGTTCTTGGAACGATTTCGGACGATGGTCATCAACCATCCTCCGAACCGCTCCGGACTTCTGCACTCTTCCAGTCGGGACAACGCCACCAGGAACGACTCCTGTGCCGCATCCTCTGCATCTTCATGCCGCCCCGTGACGGATAGAGCTACAGCATAGGCGGGTCGCTGATACCGCTTGACCAGGAGACCGAACGCGACTTCGTCGCCGTCTCTGGCCAGACGAACCAGCTCTCCATCCGCGGGAGGGTCGGACATTGTACTTGACACCGAAGGGTCGATTCCTGTTGAGCCTACGAGGCGCATGTCCCAACCTCTATTGTAGGGCTTAGGGAGCCGCCTCGCACCGGATCATCCCCTCACGAGCCTCTTCGGCGCCCCCGCCGACCTCGCCCTCGACGCCCGCGGCCCTTCGGTTCCTGGACGGGATCCACGGGTGGAGGACGTGGGTTCGAGTCGTGGAGGGCGCGTTCCAGCGACGCCGGCGTCATCTCACTGAGCGCCCGACCCACGACCAGCGCCTCCCGGGTATGCCCGCCGCTCGACTCCTCCGAAGCCCAGAATCCCAGGAGAAGAAGAGGTGTGTCGGAGGGTAGCGCGCCTCCCGAGCGACCCATGACACGCACCGTCCACCGTGCATCACCGACCAGGATCTCCACATCCTCGACATCGGGGGCCACCGGGGGAGGCGGGGCATCGACGGCCGCCAAGGCGCGGACCGGGGTCGGCTTCGCCACCCGCCCTTCCTCCGGCTCCCGATCGCCTTCCTGACCCCCTTTCGCAGAGGGGGGTCGAGCCGGCCTGGGCGGGGTCGGCCTGGACGCTCCGTCGCGGGTATCGGAGGGATCGTTCATTCGATGGGAAGGTTGCAGGGTGGAAGCGAAGCCACCTTATTAACGGCGCCCCGCCCCTATCATAGTGGACCTCCCCACCCGAGGCAGCATGGCCGACGGATCCAACACCGAACGGCAGGCCAAACGGGAGTATACCGAGCTCCTCCGGCTTCACGAGCAGCTCCTCGGCCAGTTCACCCGAGCCCGCGACGAGCTCCTCGCCCCGGGGACCGATTCGCTGGTCAAGCGCATCAAGGCGCGAACCGGTTCCGAACCCGAACTCGCGGAGTTGAAGACGGCCGTCGAGCAGGCCATTCGCGCGCTGAAGCTGTCCCAGTCACACATCGAGGCTACGGTCACCGAGCGCATCGACCCGGACCACGAGGTGGAAGGGATCTCGAACCTGCCCGTGTACCTGCAGAGGTTCCTGGCCGAGCGGGCCGGCCAGCCCGGCTTCGACTACGAGGTGAAGCAGGATGCCGTCCGGGGGTGGATGATCTGCTGGAAGGAGTACACGAGCCGAGGCACCGTGCGGGGGTACGGCCAGATCTGCGAACGACCGTACGCCTGGCTGGAGGACTGAGGTCTAGGCGATCTCGCCCTTCACCGTCTCCAGCGCGTAGTCACCGTAGAACATCCGGATGTACTTGGCCTGGGCATCGGTGACCCGGCGGACCACCCAGACGAGGTGGACGTAGTTCGGCTCGGTGGGCTCGTTCATCAGTCGCATGCCCGCCTCACCGGGAAGACGTCCCCCCTTCCGGTTGTTACAGGGCGAACAACTGGTGACGACGTTGTCCCAGCGGTTCTCTCCGCCACGTGACACGGGAAGGATGTGGTCGCGGGTCAGGAACTGGCGGCCGCGCAGCTCGTTTCTGTGCCGTCCGCAGTACTGGCAGGTGTAGTCGTCGCGTGCGAAGAGGAAGGTGTTGGTGACCTGGCGTCGGAATCGGTGAGGTACATGCACGTACCGCACGAGCCGAATGACCGCGGGCCAGGGAATGGAGCGGTGCTCGGACCGGAAGCTGCGCTGACCGTCCTCCTCGAGGATCTCGGCCTTGCCGTCGAGAACGAGCCGAACGGCCCGCCGAGGCGGGACGATGGTGAGCGGCTCGAACGAGGCGTTCAGGGCCAGGCAGCTCAAGGGGACCTTCCTCCGATGCAAAGTTGACCACCTTGAGCCCGAAGCTATTCCGAAGACGCCCGCCGCTCAATCCCCGCCGGTCCCCTCAGAGCAACGCCACGGGATCACGGTCGATGGAGAGCCGAACGTCTCCCGGCGGCACCTTGAAGTCCTCGGCGAGGACCCGGATGACGTCACCCAGCGACCGCGGACGGGTGTCCCGGAGGAAGAAGTGCCAGCGCCATCGACCGTGAAGGCGCTCGATGGGGGCCGGAGCCGGACCCACCAGTTCGACATCCGTCCGTACGCCCGCCCGTTTCCAGCCCGCGACTCCGTCGCGCAGCCACCGAGCGGCCTTCTCGGCGGTTTCGGCAGCGAGACGCTGGTCCGGGCTGCTCACGATGACGTTGACCAACCGCACGTGAGGGGGGTAGCTCGGGCGCTCCCTCTCCTGGAACTCCCGCTGGGCGAAGGTCTCGAAGTCGTGATCGACGGCGGCCCGCACGGCGTAGTGCTCGGGGAGCGAGGTCTGGATGTACACCTCGCCCCCGCGCGCGCTTCGTCCGGCGCGCCCGGCCACCTGGCTCAGGAGTTGGAACGTGCGCTCGCTGGCCCGGAAGTCCGGCAGGTGGATTCCGACGTCGGCATTCACCACCCCGACGAGGGTCACCCGCGGGAAGTCGAGGCCCTTGGCGATCATCTGGGTGCCCAGGAGGATGTCCACCTCGTGGCGCTCCACCCGTTCCAGAATCCGTTGGTGGGCCCATTTGCCCGAGGTCGTGTCCACGTCCATCCGAACGATGCGTGCGCCCGGGAACGTCTCCGCGGTCACGCGCTCCACCTGCTCGGTCCCGAGACCGCGGAACGAAAGGTCCCGGCTGCCGCACCGAGGGCAACGCGACGGCGCCGGCGCCTCGAAGCGACAGTGGTGACACACGATCTTCTGCGTTACGCGGTGGTAGGTGAGAGAAATGGAGCAGTTCTCGCACTGCTCCACCTCACCACACTCCCGACACTGGACGAAGGACGAGTACCCCCGACGGTTGAGGAGGAGAATGACCTGCTCCTCCCTGCGGAGCCGAAGGTCGACGGCGCTCACCAGCTCCTTCGATAGGACGCGCCCGCCCCGCTCACCGGACCCCGTTTCCGAGCCCGATCCGCGCTCACCCTCGGCGCGGCCTTTTTTCAGGTCGACGACGTGGACCGTGGGGAGACGCCCTCCACCGACTCGGCGAGGCAGGAGTAGGCGTCGGAACTTGCCGCGGCGGGCGTTGTCCCAGCTCTCCAGCGACGGTGTGGCGCTGCCGAGGACGCACACGGCACCGTGGTGGTGGGCTCGGACCACGGCCAGGTCCCGGGCATGGTACCGTGGGGCGTCGGACTGCTTGTAGCTGCCGTCGTGCTCTTCGTCCACCACCACGGCACCGAGGTCGTCGAGAGGCGCGAAAAGGGCCGACCGGGCTCCCACCGCGATGGTCCGCTCACCGGACCTCAGCATCCGCCACGCATCGTACCGCTCGCCGTCGGAGAGCCCCGAGTGAAGTACGGCCACCCGGTCACCGAAGTGGGCGCGGAAGCGCGACACGGTCTGGGGTGTCAGCGAGATCTCGGGAACGAGGACGATGGCGGACTTGCCCCTGGCGAGCACCTCCCGAAGAAGCTCGATGTACACCAGCGTCTTTCCCGAGCCCGTGATGCCCTGGAGCAGGAAGGGAGACGGGCGCTCTTCGTCCAACGCCTTCACCATGGCGTCCAGGGCCGCGCGCTGATCGGCGGTGGGGGTGAGATCCGGTGGCTCCGATGCCGGGACGTCAGCGAAGGGATCCCGGAGTTCCTCCTCGTCCACCACCTCCACCAGCCCCTTGTCCTCGAGCCCGGCGACGACGCTTCGGCTGTACCCTTCGGTGCCCGTGAGCACCGAGAGCTCGGCGCTTCCACCCGCAGCCTCGATGAATCCGTACGCCTGCTCCTGACGGCCAGCCCGACCGAAGACCTCCTCGCGCTCAGCCAGTGCCTCGAGGTGGCGGACGATGCGTACCGTGCGTCGGGTCTTCACCGGCGGGGGCGGTGGAGGGACCGTTTCGTGATGGAGGAGCCCCCGGGCTGCCAGGGACCGTATTTCCGGCCAGATGGAGCCCATCCCCAGGGCCTTCCGGAGCGTGGTGACGCGCTGGGGACCGTCCCGGTCTCCGAGAGCGGCGACGACGCGTGCCTCCCTCGATCGCAGCTCTCCCGCGGTCCCGGCGCGGGATGGTCCCGCACCCCGGTCCCCCCGGAGCAGGCTGACGTAGTCCCGGGAGACGTCGGACAGCACCGACGGCAGAATGGCCCGAAGGGTGATTCCCAACGGTGACGCGTAGTACTCCGACATCCACCGGCCCAGTCGGAGCAGATCCTCCGATACCGTCGGCTCGTCGTCCAGGACGGTGAGCACTGGACGCAGTCCACGGATCGGTCCCTCCTCCCCGGGCCCCACCACCCACCCGATGCGCTCCTTGCGTCGGAACGGCACCAACACCCGCGTCCCCAGGGGAGGAGCGGTGCCCGGCACCTCGTAGGTGAAGGTCCGGAAGATGGGCAGCGGTAGCGCGACGTCGACGCGGCTGCGGGCGGTCACTCGTCGAGGAGCGTGAAGATCTCGCGTTGGGACTCGGAGGGCGTCACCTCGGGGCCGTTCTCTCCCCAATGCACGTTGACCTCGCTCCGTATGCCGATGTCTCCGTCGATGTAGATCCCGGGCTCGACGGAGAAGGCGACTCCGGGCAGGAGACGCCGGTCGTCCCGACTTTCCAGATTGTCGAGATTCGGTCCACTACCGTGGAGATCGGTGTCGATGGAGTGCCCCGTGCGATGAACGAAGTATGGACCGTAGCCGCGCTCCTCGATGACGGCGCGAGCCACGTCGTCGACCTCGTATCCCCGGACCTCGGTCCCGTCGGACGCCCGTTCCCCGAGGAAGTCCAGGGCCGCGTCCCGGGCGTCTCGGACCGCCTCCCAGATCTCCTGGGTCCGCGAGTCCACGGCGGATCCCATGAACCCCATCCATGTCTGGTCGGCGGGCACCGAACCGGCGAAGGCGCCCCAGAGGTCGATGAGGAGGAGGTCTCCCCGATCGATGGTCTCGCCCGCCCCTACCGGCGCATAGTGGGAGTCGGAGGCCTTGGGGCCGATGGCGACGATGCAGCTCACCTGATCCACCAGGTCGTGCCGGCCCAACTCAGCGACGATCCATTCCGACAGAGCCCCCTCCGATGTCGGGCTCCCCTCCCGGATGGCATCGGCGGCTCGCTCGAACGCCGCGCGGGCCACCCCCTTCACGATCTCCGCGGCCTTCCGGTGGTCCTCGAGTTGAGCCGTGGACAAGACGGAGTGAAAGCGGGACACCAGATCACCGGAACTGGCGATCTCGATCCCGTGGGAGAGGATGACCCCGGCGATGCCGGCGGGGACGTAGTCCAGGGTCGGCACGGCCCCACCGGGCGAGACCTCCATGGCCAGGCGTCCCCCGTCACCCACGAGTCGCCCCAGCTTCTCCTCCATCTGTTTCCAACCCGAGTAGGTCTCTCGTCGGAAGGGCCAGTGCCTCCACGAGGAGCCTTCGATGGCGTGGATGAGGGCGACGGGTTCGCCTTCGGCCGGGATGAGCACGAAGGCCCGGCGCGTGGTCTTGCCGAGACCGAGGAGCGAAACCGGAACGGGATTGATGTGGTGGAACTCGTAGAGGAGCCAGCCGTCCAGCTCCTGGGCTCGAAGCTCAGCCTGGACGTCGTCGATCCCCTTCGCCGTGCACAGCAACCCTTCGCTCATTCGTCTCCGTCCTTTGCGTCGTGTGCCGAGGCCCCGGTGGCGGCTTCGCCCTGGCCCTCGCCGGGCTCTTCTCCGAAGAGGGGAAGGCCGACCGTCTCGTCGTGGGCCTCCGCCCCCTCACGGGACGGCGGTGCCGCCTCTGCGGGTCCCGATGATTCCTCCGCAGGGGTCGGCGGCCTCGCACCGCCCTGCTCCGACCGGACGGCTACCCCACCCGTATCAGCGTCCCGTCGTTCGGCTTCCGGCCGACGTGCGCCGGCCGTAGCCCCTTCCGCAGGCCTCTTGGGCTTCGGAGGCTCCGGATCGTGCTTGCGTCCGCGGAGCAGGTCGAGGCCCAGAATCCGTTCGCTGGTGAGGAGCTTGTGGACCTCGTTTTCACGGGCGAGAGCGGCGCTCACGCCTTTCAGACCCCACCGCTGCCACGCCCGATGAAGGATGGTGATCCGCTCGCCCACGGAGAACATCTCGGCGAAGTCCGGAAAGGGCTTCACCACCGTCGGGCGAAAGGCCGTCTCCTCGTCGGACCAGTCCTCCACGTGGATGTCCTCCACCCCCGCCTCCCGCATGAGTCGCTTCCACTCCACCACCATGAGGGGGCGCGCGCCGAGGTGCTCGGAGAGCACGGCCCGGCGCTCGGCGTCCACGGGCGCCTTCCACACCAGCTGAACCAGAACGATGAACCCGCCCGGTTTGGTGACCCGCACCAGTTCCTCGATGGCGTCCTTGGGGTCGCAATGGTTTGCGAGCCCGATCTCGCCGATGGCGACGTCGAAGATCTCGTCTCTGTACGGGAGGGCGTCGGACCGTCCCGATTGGAACTGGAGCCGTTGACCGGCGCCGAGCTCCCTGCTCCAGTCCTCGGCCTCCTCCACCATCGCCGGGTCGAGGTCCACGCCCGAGGCGGTGACACCGAACTCCTTGACGAAATATTCGAGAGGCACGCCCTTGCCCGAGGCCACGTCGAGAACCTCGAGTCCGGGCGACATCTCGGTGAGGAGCGCGATTTGTCGGTAGAGTTCGACGCCGCCCGGTGGGAACAGACGCTTCCGACTCAACCTCACCAGGTCGAGCATCGAGGGTACCGGCGAGTCGAGCTCCCCGGCCCCGCCTTCGTTGGATGGCATGGGAGGGAAAGGTAGGGAGGAGCGGGCCGAGGGCAACGCGCGGTGGACGGCGGGAGGGGTGGAACCCCGAGGCGGCCCCTCGAACGCCGACGGCCCTCTAGGGCTCCGGAGCGTCGAGGCCCGCCAGGGCACGAATCACCGCCACCGTGCCCTGACCGAGACGCTTGGGGTCGTATCCGCCTTCGAGGACGTGGACGCAGCGCCCATGGCACGTGTCGTCAGCGACTGCGAGGATCTCGCGTGTCATTCCGTGGAGATCCTCGGGCTCCAGCAGAAAGCCACCGAGGGGGTCGCCGGCCAGGCAGTCGAACCCAGCAGAGACGAGGATGAAATCCGGAGTGAAGTCGCCCACGGCCCGATCCAGGGCCTGGCGAAAGCGGTCCCGGTACTCGGCCCGGGGCACGCCGGCCGGCAGTGGCACATTCTGCGTGTATCCCTCCCCTTCGCCTGCCCCTCGCTCGGAGTCGGCGCCACTCCCCGGATAGTGGGGCGACTGATGGAGGGAGAGGAAGTACACCGAGGCATCGTTGTAGAAGGTGTCCTGGGTCCCGTTCCCATGGTGGACGTCCCAATCGACGATGAGGACGCGCTCCGCTCTGCCCTCAGCCTGAAGCCAACGGGCGGCCACCGCCACGCTGTTGAAGAGACAGAACCCCATGGGCGTCGTGGGCGGTGCGTGATGCCCAGGCGGGCGTGTGGCCACGAAGGCGTTGGCGACGAGCCCGTCGTGGACCTCCCTCACCGCTGCAATCGCCGTCCCGGCACTCCCCACCGCGGCGTCCCACGATGCCGACGAGACCTTGGTGTCGGAGTCCAGCGTGGTCACGCGCCCCGACGCCTCGGCCATGTCGCATACCTCCCTGACCCGGCGGAGATGCTCCGGCGTGTGCACCCGCAGAAGGTCCCTCTCCTCGGCGTCGGCCGCGGGTCTTTGCTCCACGTGGCCATGGAGGGTCAACAAGTCCTTGCCCACGGTGGAGGCCAGGGCGCGGAGGCGACCCTGGTGCTCTGGGTGTCCCCACCCCGTGTCGTGCAGCGGCGACGAAGGGTGGAGGTAGAAGCCCGTGACGGGTGTCACGCGCCCTGCGCCGCCGGCTCGGGCTGCAGGCTCGCGATCCGTTCCTGGAGGGAGCGCACCTCACGCTTCCGCGCGCGCAGCGCGATCAGGGCATCCACCGCCGCCGAGGTGGCGGACATGGTGGTGAGATACGGCACCCCGTAGGTGATGGCGGCCCGCCGCATGGCGTAGTCGTCGTACTGCGACTTCTTGCCCAGAGGCGTGTTGATGAGCAGCGCGATGTCACCGGTGACGATGTGGTCGACGATGTTGGGCCGGCCCTCACCGACCTTGTAGACCTGCTGCGTCCTGATGCCGAGGCGGGCCAGATCCCTCCCCGTCCCGCTCGTGGAGAGCAACTCGAAGCCCAGGTCCACGAGGCGCCGGAGCATGGGCGCCACGGTCTCACGGTCGTTCTCGTTGACGGTGACGATGACCTTGCCCGACTCGGGAAGATCGTTGCCCGCCGAGACCTGGGCCTTGGCGAAGGCCATGCCGAAGGAGTCGTCGAAGCCCATGACCTCGCCGGTGGACCTCATCTCGGGGCCCAGGAGGACGTCGACGTCGAATCGGTTGAACGGGAAGGCCGCCTCCTTCACGGCAACTCCCGGCACGGGCGGTTCCTGCGTCAGACCGAAGTCCGCCAGTCGCTCGCCGGCCATGACGCGAGACGCCAGCCGAGCGAGCTGCACTCCAGTGGCCTTGCTCACGAACGGCACGGTACGGGACGCTCGTGGGTTGACCTCCAAGACGTACACGATCCCGTCGCGGATGGCGTACTGGACGTTCATCAGCCCCACCACGCCCAACTCCAGCGCGAACTTCCGCGTCAACTCCCGGATCTCGTCGAGGGCGTCTCCTGAAAGGAGGTAGGGTGGAAGCACGCACGCCG
>CALJKZ010000473.1 GCA_937983085.1 uncultured Gemmatimonadales bacterium | reverse complement strand
CGCCGCCCAGTGCGCCGGCCACGGTGCTGGGCCGGGGGGGGGGGTGAAGGATGTGCCCGACGGGGGGGGAGCGCTGCGGGTGAGGCGTCTGCGGGAAGCTGCGCGCAACGCCGGTATCGCGATGACGATCATCTCCGAGGCCCGTGACGATTCGAGCCATGACGGCATATGGGAGGAGCTGGACGGGTACCTGAACGACGTGCCGGAGCCCCAAGGAAGACCCGTTGCAACCACAGCCATCGACTTTCCCTCGCCGGTGCGTGCCGAGAAGGACGGGAAGCACTTCAACCCGATCGGGCTGGAGCTGCCGCTCCGACTGAGCAACCTCGACAAGGTCTTCTTCCCCGATGAGGGATATACCAAGGGCGACCTCATCCAGTACTACGCCTCGGTCTCTCCCGTTCTCCTTCCCCATGTCGCCGATCGGCCGCTGTCGATGAACCGGTTCCCCGACGGGATCGAGGGTGGCTCGTTTTACGAGAAGCGTGCCCCGGGCCACCAGCCGGATTGGATGAGGGCCGTGCCCGTGGAATCGGACAGTCAGGGAGGTGTGATCGACTTCCTGGTCGCGGACAACCGTGAGGCGATGATGTGGTTCGCCAACATGGGCTGCATCGAGGTCCACCCTTTCCACTCTCGAGCCCAACAGCTGGACTACCCCGACTATGCGATTTTCGATTTCGATCCGGCCGAGGGCAGCGATTGGGACCAGGTGATAGCCGGGGGCAAGCTCCTGAAGGTGGCACTCCAGCAACTCGGCCTCGAGGGGTACCCGAAGCTCTCAGGCTCGAAGGGGCTGCACGTCTACGTTCCACTGGAGCCAGTCCACACCTACGAGCGGGTGAGACGATTCGTGGGTGAGGTGGGCTCGTACCTGGCTTCGGCGAATCCCGACGACCTCACGATGGAATGGGACAAGCCAAAGCGGAAGGGCAAGGTCTTCGTCGACCACAACAGGAATGCCTCGGGCCAGACGGTCGCAGCCGCATACTCGGTCCGGCCCCGGCCAGGCGCCCCGGTCTCGGTCCCGTTGCTCTGGGATGAGGTCGAGACGGTGAAGAACGGAGACGTGACCATCGCCAACCTCTGGGAGCGAATCCAGAAGCACGGCGACCTCTTCGCGCCTGTGTTAGCGAGAGGCCAAACGCTCGACGCCGCCGAGGCGGCGCTGGACATCAAGGAGTGACCGAGCTGTGCTCCGGATGAGAGGCGCGCTCTGATAGCTGCTTCCGGTACAACACGATCGCTCCCAGGAGAATCACGCCGATCGATACCCAACCATTGCGGCTCAGGCCGAGGAACCGGAACGTCGTGTCGGTCCGAATCAGTTCCATCAGGAATCGGATCAACCCATAGCCGACGAAGTAGATGCCGATGAGGCGGCCCCGCATCTGCGGGTATCGCCCTCCAACCCAGGCGATGAAAAACGCGAGCGCGACGTTCCAGATCGACTCGTAGAGAAAGGTGGGATGGAAGGTCTCGGCGTCGGGATAAGCCTCCGGCCGGAATGGCGGATCGATCTCGAGGCCCCATGGAAGGTCGGTTGGTGTGCCGAACAACTCCTGGTTGAAGTAGTTGCCCCACCGGCCCAGGGCCTGAGCAAGCGGGACACCTACGGCCATGCCGTCGAGCAAGTCGACGAAATTCGCATCCCACTTCCGGCTGTACAAGTACCCGGCGATTGCCCCGGCGGTGAGCCCACCGTAAAGAGCCAAACCACCCTCCCAAATGGCGATCACCTTCCACCACTCGCCTTCGAATCGGGACAGGTGGGTGGATACGTAGGCGAGACGCGCTCCGAGGAACCCGAAGATGAGCACCCGCCCAAGGATCTTGGCGAGCACATCGCTGTCGCCTCCACGGGCCAGGAACGTCCGCTCCGTCACCTGCCAGGCGATGGCGACTCCAATGGCGATGAGGATCCCATAGAGGGTGACCCGCAGCGGTCCGACGTGGAAGTCGTTGAACGGGGGTGACGGTATCGAGGCGAGGATCGAGAGCACTCTGGAAAATGCTAACGCCTGACGTCGATTGAGTATTTCTAGGTCTCTCGACCCGGGGACTAGTCATCCACCCCATCCCGGCCAGGACAAAGGACTAGTCACCAATAGGCCGAACCCGTAGCGGAGTGACTAGACACCGGTGGGTTTCCCGCGTTGGTCATTTAGCGCTGACAAGGCGCTACCGATCTCCGCGGCATGACCCCCACAGGAACAAGAATGCGGACCAGAGCGATTCTCGTTCTGCTGGCGCCGGTCCTCATC
>CALJKZ010000472.1 GCA_937983085.1 uncultured Gemmatimonadales bacterium | reverse complement strand
GCGTTCCAGCCGTCGTCCACCATGTCCTGGTGGAAGACCGAACCGCTCTGGATGAAGTCGTCCCAGATGTACTCGCCGTCGAACTCCTGGTAGAGGGCCTCGCGGGTGCTCGGCTCGTATCGGGACGCGCGGGTCAGCGCGCCGCGCCAGTTCAGGACGGCGTCGGCGAGGAATCCGAGCTGGTGCTCACCCTCGAGCTGGGTGTTCAGCAGCGTCTGCTCCATGTACTGGAGGCGGGAGTTCCACTGATTGGTGCTGGAATCGAGGTTGAAGCCCTCGTAGATCCTGGCGGCGTCGGTGGAGAGGTGGTTGTAGACCGTGGCCAGCGTCACCTGGTCGGTGGGCCGCGGCTGATAGGTCAGGTTCACCAGCCCGCCGAGGGTCACCGACTGCTGGGCCACCGTGCCCCGGTAGTCCACCTCCGGGTCGTCGACGCCGGCCGACGCGAAGACGCGCTCGATGGCGTTGGATCGGAGGCTCTGGTCGGCGGAGTAGTTGAAGGAGGCGATGAAGCCGGCGCGCTGATTCTCCCCGAAGTCGAAGTCGTCCCCGTAGGAGAGCCCGAGCCCTCCGTTGAAGGGGATCTTCCGGTCCGAGGGGCCCCAGTCGCCCTGGAAGGACTGGCCGATCTCTTCCAATTGCTGGTCGGTGAAGTGGGTCCGATTCACCGGCAGGTTCATGGGGATGCTGCCGGGAAGGCCGCGCGTGCCGTCATCGAAGCCCAGGAAGTCGCGGCTCCCGCCGGCGTAGCCGATCCCGTTGGCGCCCGTGGCGACCGAGTTCCAACCGCCCGACACGCTGACGTTGAAGATCCGGTTCGACGGGAAGTCACGGGTCTCGAGCTGCACCAGACCGCCGGCGTAGTCGCCAGGCTGATCGGGCGAGTAGCTCTTCGACGTGACGATGCTCTGGAGGAGCCCCGACGGGATCACGTCGAGAGGGATGACCTTCTTGTCGGGCTCAGGCGAGGCGAGGGGGGCGCCGTTGAGCGTGGTGGAGCTGTAGCGCTCCCCGAGGCCACGGACGTACGCGTACTTGCCGTCCACGACGGAAAGGCCCGGCACCCGCTTGAGGGCCGCCGCCGCGTCACCGTCGGGGGAGCGGGAGATCTGCTCGGCACCGATCCCGTCGGAGACCACCGCGGACAGCTTCCGCTCGGTGAGGAGTGCCGTGGTCGAGCCCCGCTGGGCCGACGACGTGACGATGATGGCTTCGAGTTCCACCGCCTGCGACGTCAGCGTGATGTCGAGTTCGGCGCTCTGCCCCGCCTGAACCACCACGCCCGTCACCGTCTTCGATCCGTACCCGATGTTCTGGGCCGTGACGTCGTAGGTCCCGGCCGGGACGTTACGGATGACGTACCGTCCGTCCAGCGCACTCAGAGCGCCCGCCGATCCGTCGGCGATGTAGACCTGAACGCTGGAGAGTGGCTGGCCGGTTTCTCCGTCCAGCACCCGACCGACGATGCGCCCCGTGTCCTGAGCGTTCAGCGAGGACGGCGACATGCCCGACAGGGCCGCCGCCAGTAGAATCAGAAGACTTCGAAGGGCCGACCCGGCCCGGGGGTGATTGCACCACTTCAATGGATTCTTCATTGCTCCTTCCGTCGCTGACGTTGGAACCGAACTTCTCGAAGGAGCCCCGCGCTCCCTTTTCGATGCGGAGAAGCATATCGGTCGCCCGTAACGACCAAGGGCAGCCTCGGTAACGGAGCCGTAACTCATGATTCAAGCCCAGAAGACGGAAACGGAGAGCGCCGAGGCCCGGTTGCACGCCCTCGTTCGACGACCCTCCGTTCAGGCTCTGGTCGAGGCGTTGTGGAGTGACGACGAGGCGACGCTGGCCACCCAGGTGGAGGTCACCGAGATCCCGGCACCGCCCTTCGGCGAAGGGGCCCGGGCCGAGCGGGTGTCGGCACTTCTGGCGGAGGCCGGATTCGACGGAGTCGGCATCGACGAGACGGGCAACGTCACCGCCTGTCGTCGGGGCACCACCGAGGCGCCCCCACTCTTCGTCACCGCCCACCTCGACACGGTGTTTCCGGCGGGGACGGATGTCAGTGTCACCCGGGAGGGACCGGTCCTTCGGGGTCCCGGGATCTCCGATGACGGGAGAGGGCTCGCGGCTCTCGTGGCACTGGCGAGGGTCCTGGGCTCGAGCGACATCCGGACCCGCCTTCCCCTGCGGTTCGTGGCCACCGTCGGAGAGGAAGGCGCCGGGGACCTTCGGGGTGTGAAGAGCCTGTTCGATACGGACAACGGCCCGGGGACCCCGACTGCCACGGCCAGTGGGTTCCTTTCCCTCGACGGCGCGGGCCTGGAGCGCATCGTCTGCCGGGGGCTGGGATCCAAGCGCTTCCGCGTCACCGTCGAGGGCCCCGGCGGCCACTCCTGGGTGGACTGGGGCTTGGACAACCCCGCCCACGCCCTGGTCGGCCTGGGCGCGCGACTGGCGGCCCTCGAACTCCCCGCCGAGCCGAAGACGACCCTCACCATCGCCCGGCTCGGCGGGGGCAAGAGCATCAACGCCATCCCCCAGGAGAGCTGGCTGGAGATCGACTGTCGCAGCGCCGACGCCTCCCTTCTATCGGCTCTCGTGGCTCAAGTGCAGGAGGTGGTGCAGGAGGAGGCGTCGCGCTCCTCCGACCTCCGAATCCGCCTGGACGGCATCGGCCTTCGGCCGGGGGGCGCGACCGACGACGACCACCCCCTGGTTCAGGCCGCGGTCGCCGCCACACGGCTCGTGGGCGCGGAACCGCGATTGGCGCTGTCCTCAACCGACTCCAACGTCCCCATGGCATTGGGGATCCCGGCCATCACGCTGGGATGCGGCGGAGAGGCCGGCAAGGCGCACACCACCGACGAGTGGTACCGCAACACGAAGGGCCCGGACGGCATCGTCCGGGCCCTGTACGTGATTCTCCTGGCGGCGGGACTCGCCGAGGACTGAGGAGCCCCCTACTCCTCCACCACCGAATGGTCGGCGATGAGCGCCGATCCGCGCACGCCCACGATGCGGGCGTCGGCACCGACGATGGAGTCGTGCAGGTCCACCGACTCGAGCCTCGTGCGCGCGCCGACCACCGTATCGCGGAGGACGCTCTTCTCCACGACGGCGCCGGCCTCCAGCGTCACGTTGGGTCCGATGGTCCCGCCGTGGACATGCGCCCCGGCCTCGATGCGAACCGGCTCGATGATCTCCGCCCCGTCGACGTGGGCGCCGCCGTCCACGCCTCCGCGGCGGGTCCGGAGGAGGTGGCCGTTGGTCTCCAGCAACGTTTCCGGCTTCCCGGCGTCCCACCATCCCTCTACGGGAGCAGTGATGAGACGACTCCCGTGGTCGACCATGTACTGGAAGGCGTCGGTGAGGTAGAACTCGCCCGAGGGCCCGGGGTCGCTCTCCAGGGTGTGACGCACGCCCTCGAAGAGGAGCTCGTGGTCGCGGATGTAGTAGAGGCCGATGTTGGCGAGCTTGGAGATGGGCTCGGAGGGCTTCTCCACGATCTTCTGCATGGTGCCGTCGTCGTTGGTGACGATGACCCCGTAGCGCTGATAGTCCTCCACCTCCTTGGCCCACAGGACGGCGCCGTACTCGGCGCCCAGCGTACGGGTGAGCCCGTAGTCCACCTCGAGCACGGCGTCGGCGAAGATGATGAGGACGTCTTCATCGACGTACGGCTCGGCCAGAGCGATGGCGCCGGCGGTACCGTCCTGGACCTCCTGGACGACGAAGTGACCCTTGAGCTGCGGATACTCCTCGCCGATCCACTCCTCGATGGCCTCGCGGAGGTAGCCGACGATGAAGACGACCTCCTTCACGCCGAGCTCGACGAGGTCGTCGAGGATGTAGGCCAGAACGGGCTTTCCCGCGACCTTCAGAAGCGGCTTGGGAGTATGATGGGTCAGCGGGCGAAGGCGGGTACCTTTCCCCGCGAGAGGGATGACGGCTTTCATGAGCGGGCGGTAGGGCGTTGGAGTCGAGGGTGGCGTGCCGGGGGGCTGTCCATCAGCCTTCCAGCCACACTATAACTGCTTCATCGTGCCTCGTAAGAACTGGTACATCGTGCCTCGTATGCGGACAGGGGGGACCATGTGGGAAAGGATCGGCAGGGCGACCCTCGTTGCGACGGTCGTCAGCGCGTGCGGCGGACCGCCTGCCGTGGGGCAGCCGGCGCCGGCGCCGTCACCCGTCGTGACCGTCCAAGAAGCCCAGGAGCCCGGATGGATCCAGGTGAACGGCTCGGCGACCATCGCCGTCGACCCTGATCGAGCCTCCGTCTCGTTCGCGGTGGAGACCCGGGCGGTAGACGCCAGCGGCGCCGCCCAGGCCAACGCCGACGCCATGGACGCGGTGCTGCGTGCGCTCCGTTCCGCGAATCTGACGGGCCTGGACGTCGAGACCTTCGGGTACTCCCTCCGGCCCGAGTATTCGCCGAACAACAATCAGCGCACTCGCGAGATCGTCGCCTACGCCGCGTTCAACAACGTGCAGGCGACCGTCACCGATCCGGCCCTCGTCGGTCGGGTCATCGACGTGGCCATCGGCGCTGGAGCCAACCGTGTGGCGGGCATCTCCTTCTTCGCCTCCGACACGGAGGCGGCGCGCACCGAGGCCATGGCCCAGGCCGTGCGGGACGCCACCGCCGAGGCCCGCGTCATCGCGGAGACGTTGGGCTACCGTCTCGGCGCTCCCCTGGAGGTGAACGGTGGCGCCATGCGGCCGGGACCCCTGGCCATGGAGATGGACTTCGCCATGAGCGGCCGAGCACAGGCGGCGCCCACGCCCATCGAGGCCGGCAGCCAGACGGTCATGGCGAACGTCAGCATCCGCTTCGCACTGGGACCGAGGTCCGGTGGGTGAGGTGAACCCCCTCGTTCGGGGCCTCACCGAGAAGTCGGCCGAGACCTCGCCCGACGCCGAGGACCCCCGCCTTCGCGGGCGCACGTACACCATCACCTTCGACGGCGTGTGGGAAGCGTCCCTCGTCGTCATCCGGCAGCACCTGAGAGGGTGGACCGTCGTCCTCGACAACGACAACGAAGGAAGGATCGACGCGTTGGCCACCAGCGCCCTCCGGGGCCTGGAGACCGAGGTCGTGGTCACCATCGGCCTGGACGAGAACGGACAGACCCGGGTGGACCTCCGGGCCACCTCGCGCACGGACGTGCGGGACTTCGGTCGTTGCCGACGACTCATCGGCCGCTTCACCCGGCGACTGGACAAACAACTCGATCCCCGGCCCCACCAGATTCTCGATCCCATGACCATGCCCCGCTTCCAGCAGAGCACGTGATCTTCCGCCGAGTCATCCCGTCGGTGGCAGCCGTCACCGTCGCTGTCACGGCGTGTAGCGAGCCGGAGCGTCAACCGAACCAGGGCCCCACCGGCGGCGAGCCGGCGGCGGACTCGGGAAACTTCGTCGAGAGCGTATACGAACGGAATCTGGTGTTCGCCTCCCTACAGGCGGACAGCGTGTTCCTCGTACCCTGGCTCATGCAGACCAAGCAGCTACCCGACTCGGTGCAGCGTGACGCATCGGGCTGGATCGCCCGCGGCGGCGTCTGGGACCAGTTCTACTCCGAACGGTGGTGGACCCCGCCCACCCGCGCGCCGAACCGCATCCTGCCCCATGGTGAGCTCTCCCTCCTCGTGGGAGACGAGGGCGTCGTCGACGGCATCGTCTTCGAAGATCCCCCGAGGAGCCTGGAGATCATCGTCGGGCAGGGCGGACCGGCCTGGACGGGTGCGCGGGGCGGCACCTTCCAGCTCCTCTCCGGATCGGCCTATCTCGCCGACCAGCGCATCGACGGAATGATCCTCGACATGGCGCGGGCCTCGGCGGGAACGCGCGTCACCGGCGGCGATTGGGGTTTTCTCCTCTCGGGAGACTCGGTTCACTTCGTCCTCGCCTCCGACACGGAGCACGGCGGTGACGCCGACGCCCTGTACCGGGCATGGGGCCGATTCGAGGGAGAGGACCTCCAGTGGCCCGAGGTGCAGGTGGAATGGGAGCGGACAGAAGCCTTTCCGCCGGCCCGGCGGGACGTGCCGGTGGAATGGAGGGTCGGGTCCGACGACACCACCATCCAGGGTCGGCTCGAAGCCGTCTCGGCGGAGATCCAGGCGGGAGAAGGTCCCGGACCGCTCCTCCCCGTAAGGGCGCTGTACGAAGTGGAAGGACGCCTTTCCACTCAAAGAGGCGACTTCCCGGTTCGCGGTCTCGTCGTCCACGAGCGACGGTAGGGTCCTCCCGACCATGCTGACCCAGGAGATCGTTCAAGCGCTGGTGAAGATCGTGTTCGGGGCCTTCGCGGGCGGGCTCACCAACACCATCGCCGTCTGGATGCTCTTCCACCCCTACGAGCCACCCAAACTCTTCGGCCGCTGGACCATCGGCTTCCTCCACGGAGCCGTACCGAAGAACCAGCCCCGGTTGGCCGCGGCCATCGGGCGCACCGTGGGGAACCGCCTTCTCACGCCGGAGGACCTGACCCGCACCTTCGCCAACGTCGAGTTCCGGGAGGCCTTCGACAACCGCCTCGCGGCCTTCCTCGACGAGATGCTCCACACCGAGCGCGCGTCGCTTCGGGAGATCATCCCCCACGCGGTCCGGGACGACGTGGACGCCCTGGTGGACGACGCTCTGAACCGTGGTCTGGATCAACTCGAGTCGTACGTGGCCACCGAGGACTTCGAGGCCGCCATGAGCCGACGCGCCACCGATCTGGTGGATGCGGTGGCCGACGAGCCCATCGGCGGTGTGCTCACGCCGGCTCGGGAGGCGGCGCTGGAGTCGGCGGTGGAGGAGTGGCTTCAGAACGCCGTGGGGAGCGACGACTTCCGGGACGCCGTCGCCGACTACCTGGAACGGGCATCCACCAAGCTCCTCGAGCCCGGCCGGACCTTCGAAGAGATCCTTCCCCGCGGTCTCGTGAGTTCGCTGGAGAAGGCCA
>CALJKZ010000471.1 GCA_937983085.1 uncultured Gemmatimonadales bacterium | reverse complement strand
CGCTCCGGGCGCTGCGCGACGAGGTGTGCACGAGCACCGCCGCCGCCGCGGCGGCCGAGGTGCGCACCGAGCTCGGCCGCCGCCTCAGCCAGGCGGGCGACCACGCCGCCGCCGTCACGGAGCTCGACTGGGTGCTCGAACACGCCGCCGATGCACCCGCGGCCCCGCGCGCGCTGCTCGAGAAGGGCAACGTCCGCTTCCGCGAGGCCGAAGGCCTGCTTCGAGCGCCTCCTCGAGCGCTATCCCGCGAGCCCCGAAGCCGAGCGGGCGCCCGAGGGCATCCGCAACTGTGACTCACGTCTCGGCCTGTAGGCCGAACGCGCCCGCGTCGCTCGGCCGCCGCCTGCCGCGCACGTAGACTCGGGGGCCCGACGCCACGGAGGCCCGCCATGATCGCCGAGTCCGTCCAGAACGAGTTCAACCGCCACATCCAGTGCGAGATGCAGTCCAGCCATCTCTACCTGTCGATGTCCGCGTGGTGCGAGACGAAGGGGCTGCCCGGCTTCGCCAACTGGATGCGCCGCCAGGCCGACGAGGAGCGCATGCACGCGCTCAAGTTCTACGACTTCCTCCTGACGCGCGGCGGCACGGTCCGGCTGGGCGGCCTCGAGGCCCCGGAGACCGAGTGGGCGTCGCCCCTGGCGGTCTTCGAGGCCGCGCAGGCGCACGAGTCCGAGGTGACGCAGCGCATCAACCGCCTCGTGGATGCGGTCATGGCCGTCCGCGACCATGCGGCGAACGCGTTCCTGCAGTGGTTCGTGAACGAGCAGGTGGAGGAGGAGGCCAACGTCGGAGACGTCGTGGCCCGCCTGCGCCTGGTCGGCAGCGACGGCCGCGGCATCCTGCTCGTGGACCAGGAGCTCCAGCAGCGCCCGGCCCCCTCGCCGATCGAGTAGCTCGCACGAGGCTCGCGGGCGGTGTCGGCCCCCTCCGCGGGTGCGCCGCCCTTCCCCGGAAAAACCTGCCTTCGCGGCAACTCGGTGGCCTACCGTCGCCGCCCTTCCCGAGCGTGTCCGCCGCCCCCCGGCGGCCGAGAGGCACGCATCGCACCCCGGTCGGGGCGTAGCTCAGCCTGGCAGAGCGCTTGCTTCGGGAGCAAGAGGCCGGAGGTTCAAATCCTCTCGCCCCGACCATAAGTTACGCGTTCCAGCGGACTTACAACGGCGAGTTTCCGCCTTCTGATCGCTCTGGACGGCCGTTTCCCATCACAGTTGGGTTGCAGTTGCGTTGTGGCGTGCCGTCGAGCCTGGCGCGTCGGAGTCCAACTGCACGAGTTGCGCGTCGCCGCGGAAGCCAGGCGCCGCCTGCATTCCGGCGAGACGACCTTGATGTGTCGCGCGAGCCCGAGCGAAGGTCCGCCTGCGCTTCAAGGAGGGCGCGACCATGACGAAGAAGCAGACGAGCAAGCCACGCGCGGGCCGGTCCCGCGGGACGACGACGAAGGGGACGCAGGGGACGAAGCGGCGGGCGGCGAAGCCCCGGAAGCCCGCGGGGAGCAGGTCCGCCCGGGCCCGCGACCCGCGCATCCCGGCGCCGGGCACGATCATCACGCGACGCTACAAGGGCCGCGACCTGCGGCTCACCGTGCTGGAGGAGGGGTTCCGGTTCGAGGGGACGGTGTACCGCTCGCTGACCGCGGCTGCCCTCAAGGCCACCGGCTATCCCGCGATCTCGGGCCCCCACTTCTGGAGGCTCGACGGGAGCGCGCAGCCGGGTGGTGCGACGTCGGAGTCCACGGCGGAGACGGCGGAGAGCGCGGCGACGGAGACGTCCGCGGACTGACACCCGCGAGCCGTTCGGCACCCTGCCACCGGCGGTGTCCCACGGGATGCCGCCGGTTCCCCGTTGGGGCGCCCGGGTCGGGCCAGGGCGGAGGTGACGGCGGGGAAGAGGGCGGTGGCTGGCAGCACCCTGGCCTGCGTCGAGAGCCGGAGGCTGGACCGCGATACCCATGCGTGAGACGGGGACGTAATTGGCGGCAACGCTTCGCACGGTCGGAACGCGGACTCAACGAGAATCCCGGGTTGACGCCGCTGGGTCGGTACCTATGCTGACGGAACGGGGAACCGAGGTCGCGACGACCTCGGCCCGAACAGTGAAGTGGAGGAAGCCCATGCTGCTCGTTCTCGCCAACAACATGACGATGGTCGCCGGTCCGGGGCAGGTCGCCATGGTCACCACCGACCCGATCCCCCTCAATGGGAACGACCGCCTCGACGCGATCATCAACGTGCACACGATCTTCAACACGACGGCGCCGGGCTTCGGCTTTGCGCTGGAAGTGAGCAACGACGGCCAGACCTTCTCGCCGTTCGGCGCCAACGGCGACCGCAACGCCCCGGGTGCGCAGCAGTGGACCAACGCAGGCGTGGCGTGGGCGTTCTTCCGCGTCGTGTTCACGCTCGCCGCCGACGCGGCCGTCGTTGCGGGCGTGACGTTCGACTGCCACATGAACGTGGACAAGCAGGGCGCCTAGGGGCGGTCGCCATGAATCCCCGGACGTCGAGGTTGCGAGACATGTGCTCCGCGCGTCCGCGCTGGCGGATCGTCCATCTGTCTCAAGACGAGGTGTCTTTCCGCCACTGCGTGGCACGCGGTCGGGGAGCAACAACTGTAGGTATCGCGGACGAACGTCGAGGGCCGAACGCATGAGTTGGGCCGTCACTCTCGCCCGGATGCCAATCCTTGAGATACGCACAGCACCTGAAGATGAGCCGCGCTATGAGCGACGCGGCCTGCTCAGCTGCATCACGTCCCATGTGTACGGCGGCCGGAACGGTAACGCGAACGGAGGAATGACATGAGCGATTGCCCAGGCTGTGACAAGAACGTCCCGTCAATTCGCCCCGCCGTTGGATTCCGGACGGACACAGAGCCGCAGGGCCTGGCGCCCCGTCATGAGGTTGTCGTGATGCCGTCTGGCACCATCGTGACGACCGGCGTCCAGCCCAAGCCGTTCGCGCTGGCGGGTTTTCCCGGATCGACGGGTGTGGTCGCCGCGCTGAGCTTGAGCGCTGATGAGAAGAAGAACCAGCTTGAGGGCTGTAGAGCAGGCGCGAAGAAGAAGGTCCAGGAGGCCACTGAGGAGTTGGCCAAGTGCCTGGCTGCGCTCTCGGACGACGCCAAGAGGCCAGGCAAGACCGGGTACGACAAGTGCGTGAAGGACTACAACGACGCCTGCGACGCCGCCGACCTAGCGCTGAGGCTCAATGAGGAGCGCTACAAGTAGGTAGTCCACCGGCGAGCGCCGTGCTCGTGTCTTCGGCGCAACGGTGCGGCAGCGCTATACCCAGGAGAAGCCATGTACGTCACCCGCATGATTCCACTCGGATCGCTGGTCCTTATCTCCGCCCTCGTCGGCTGCACCGGAACCCGGCATGTGGCCCCCGTGCGTGACGATTGGCGACGCGTGTACGTTACGAGCGAGGAGAAGGGACAGAGGCTCATCATCTGGGACTTCACCGATCCCGATCGCTTTGTGGTGCGTGACTTCTCGTTTCAGCCGAACACGTATCGCACGTGGGCTGAGTATGAGCTTCCGTCGGAACCTGGCACAGTATGGGAGGGCACGGAGAACGGCGGCGATCCGCCCGCCAGGTAGTCCGTCGTTGGCTCTTCGTCCGCTAACGAGCGGCGCCACCACGCGAACGACAGGCGGTGCTCTGCGGGATGCCGCCGGTTCCCCGTTGGGCCGCGACGTGGGCGCACACCGCGCGACGGCGGGTCACGGCACGGGGCGGCGGGCCAGGGCGGAGACGGCGGCCCGCGTCAGGCCGAGCGCTGCGAGCGCTTCCTCTTCTCCGCCCCCTCGGGCCGGAACTCCATCGCGAGCACCGTCGCCCGCCGCCGTTCGTTGATGGCGGCGGCGTAGATCTCGGTCGTGCTGAGCGCGGCGTGTCCGAGCTGCGCCTGGAGGTCCCGGACGGAGCCGCCGTTCGAGAGGAACCAGGTCGCGTGGCTGTGCCTCAGGCTGTGGAAGGTCAGCCCGTCCCGGCCCGCGAGCCCGGCGCGCTCCAGCGTGATCTCCCAGGAGCGGCTGACGTTCGTGAAGGGCGTCCCGCGGCGCGAGAGGAACACGTGGTCGGTGTCCTTGACCTCCTTGCGCTTCTCGCGGCGGCGGCGCAGCGCCTTCAACTCGGCGGCGACGTCCGCGTGCAGGTCGAGGAGGTCCGCGTTCCCGACTTTCGAGCGGTAGAGCGCGATCTTCCCGCCGGCGAAGTCGATGTCCGACCACCGCAGGCGCGTGAGCTCGCACTTCCTGGCGCCGGTGTAGATGCCCGCGACCACCAGCGGCCGGAACCACCGCGGCGCCGCGTCGATCACGGCGGCGATCTCCTCGCGGGTCAGGTATCTCCTGGGCTTCCTCGGCTCCTTGAGCTTCTTGAGGCCCGCCAGCGGGTTCGCGGCGATGTGGCCGTCGACGACGGCTTCGTTCAGCACCCGGCTCGCGAACTGCTGGTCGCGGTTGACCGTCGCCGCGGAGACCGCCCGCTGCCTCCCGCTCGGGTGGTTGCTCGTCGTCATGCGCCACGCGCGGTAGTCGAGGAAGGTGGCGGCGGTGATCTCGTCGAGCCGCGCCCCGGCCCGGCCGTCCCGCGGGCCGTAGTAGGAGGCCAGCGCCTTCAGGTTCGCGGCGTACACGCCCCGCGTGTTCTTGGCCAGCGTCGCGGCGAGCCGCGTGTCCAGCAGCGTTTGCGCGTACGCGACGAAGCTCGGGACCACGGGCGGCTGCTCCACCGGGTCGAGCTTCCGCGCCTCGGAGAGGGTCGGCGGCGTCTCGTAGACCTTCGCGAGGATCTGCTGCTCCAACTCGTCGAGGAACTCGTTCGCCTCGCGCTCGGTGTCGAAGTGCCGCGTGACGCGCTTGCCGCCCTGCGTGTCGTCGAACCACTGCGCGCTCCACGTCGTCCGGCCCGAGGGCCAGCGCCTCGCGAACGTGTACCCGAATCTCCTCTTCCTCCGCGCGCGTGCGCGGCCTCTCTTGTCCGCCATCAGCTCGTCTCCTTCGGTCGCAGCCCCGGCGGTCGCCAGGGCTCTTGCTTCGAAGCGCCATGGACGCTCTGTGCGCGCGACACATCAAGGTCGTTCGAGCGTGCCCGGCGGGATCTCCGCGACGCGCCGCGCTGCGTGCCGCGAAGAAGTTGCTGGACTCGATCGACCCCGGCCGACGCGCCCCGCGGCGCCGTGCAGCCGCGGGTCTGCCGCTCGACGAACGCGCGGACGTCCTCGACCCGAAACCGTTTCGCCCGGCCGATCACGATGACGGGGAGCGCGCCCGACGACGCGAGCCGGTAGACCGTGCTGACGTCCACGCAGAGATGCGCGGCCACGACCTCCGCCGTGACGAGGCCCTCGCCGAGGGGAGAGACGGCACATGCCGTCCCGCCCGACGGTCCGGGCCCCGTCCGCGCCGCTGTCGTCAGGTCCGCGCTCGCGACCACGGCGGCCTCAGCGGCACCCCGTCCGCTGCGCGTGCCAGACGTGGAGGGCCATCGGCGTCGCGCCGACGAGCCCGTTCGGGACGTCCATCACGACTTCGCCGCAGCGACGGCAGCGCGCGCGGCTCCCGTGGCGCTCCAGTGCGAGTCCGGCCACGTCGAAACGACGGGCACGCGCGTGACGATGGGCGTCCCACTCCGCCTTGAGCGGCCCGACGTCGATCGTGTCGGTCCGCCGCCGTTCGCTCCGCCACCGCGGCCGGGGGAGCCCCGCCGCGGCGGCGTGCGCCTCGACGATCCTCTTCCTCTGCGCCGGCGTCGTCCGCTTCGGCGGTGACGGGTACCTCGTCCCGGGCGGGTCGATCTCGCCCGCCTCGACCTTCAGCACCTGGACGACGCGCCGACGCCACGCGCGGGTCGTCCTCGGCAGCTTCTGATTGCGATGGCTCATGGGGTTCCTCCGGTGGGTTTGGGAGTGGTGAAGTGCAGCGGGCAGAACGACCGGCGCTGCGCGGCGGTCGCGCGGCGCTACGAGGCGAGCGGCTGCCCGTCCTTGTCGTAGCGCGGGGCCTTCGGCTCGATCCAGACGACGTCCCGCGCCCGCGCCGCCCAGGTCGCCTCGGAGAAGACCTCCATGAGGCCTGCGACCTCCTCCCGCGAGGGCTCCTCCACCCGCCAGCGCAGGCGCTCGAGCGCCTCGATCGCGCGGTCCATGTCCGCGTGCAGGCGGTCGAGCGCGGCCTTGTTCGTGCCGAAGCGCTCGAGCTTGTAGGAGGTCCCGTAGACCTTCATCCGGCGGTAGTTCGGATCGGAGGGATGAGGTGCGACCGCGACGTCGTCCTTGCGGAACCAGCGGTGGCGCTCCCAGCCGTGCTGCTGCCAGTCGCGGCGGCGGTCCCAGGCCCGCTCGATCTCCGCCAGGAGCCAGGGCCACGCCGTCCTCTGGAGCGCGATCCGCGCCCGCTCGATCCCCTGGCGGATCGACCAGTGGAGCGAACTCTCCTCGGAGGCGGCGAAGGACGCCTCCCGCTGCGCGGCGAGGAGCTCCTGCCGCACGCGGTCGGCCTCGGCGAGACGGGCCGCCGCCTTCTCGCGGAGCTTCGGGAGCTCCTCCTTCTTCTGGCGCTCGAACTCGCGGATCTCCGCGTCGAGCCGCACCCGCGCGGCGTGGGCGGTCGCCTTCTCCGCGGCCTCGCGCTCGATCTGCGCGACGAGGGCCTCACCGCCCTCGCCCGCGAGGGCCTTCTTGAATCGGTCGAGCAGCTGCATGGCATTCACTCCAGGGTCCCGTGGTGGTGGGTGGAAGCCCGTCCGCGCCGGACCGCGCGCGGGAGGGGCTGTGGATGACGAAGGACGTGGGACACGTGTCGCGCGCTG
>CALJKZ010000470.1 GCA_937983085.1 uncultured Gemmatimonadales bacterium | reverse complement strand
TACCGGGGCATGATCGACGAGATCCTCCGGATCCTCGAGGGGGACACGGAAGGGCTCCGGGGCGAGATCGAGATCAGCATGCGCGAGGCTTCGGCCACGCTGGACTTCGAGCGGGCGGCGAAGATGCGAGACGTCCTGGCCGGTCTGGACAGTCTCGCTCGCCAGCAGCGCGTCCACAAAGCCCAGGGCGGCAGCTTCGACGTGGTGGCGGTGGCGCGTGACGGGGACCTGGCGGCGGGGGTGGTGATGAAGGTTCGCTCCGGCCTCCTCCTCGGTCGCGAGGCTCAGCGCTTCCAGAACATCCGAGACGAGTCCGACGAGGACCTCCTCGCCTCGCTGGTGTCCCGCCACTATCTCAGCTCGGGGCAGGCGGGGGCGGGGGACCATCCACGCCAGGTCCTGCTCCCCCACGACTTTCCCGACCGCGAGTTGCTGAGCGAGATCCTCGCCGACGCCACGGGGCGGGCCGTGCCGGTGACGGTGCCGAAGAGGGGCGAGAAGCTCCGCCTCATCGAGTTGGCGGCCCAGAACGCCCGTCAGGTGCTGGAGGACCGCGTCACCGCTCTCGCGTACGCAGCCGACCGGGCCGAGGAAGCGTTGTACAGCCTCCAGGACGAGCTGGATCTCAAGGTGGTGCCCCGTCTAATGGTTTGCTTCGACATCTCCCACACCCAGGGGTCGGAGACCGTCGGGAGCGCCGTGGTTTTCGAGAACGGGGAGCCCAAGCGCGCCGAGTACCGGCACATGCGCATCAAGGGGGAGTGGGGCAACGACGACTACCGGTCCATGGCGGAGGTGGTCCTCCGGTACTTCCGACGCCGGATGGAGGAGGAGCGGCCGATTCCCGACCTGGCCGTCATCGACGGAGGCAAGGGGCAGCTTTCGGCTGCGGCGGAGGCCCTCGGTGCCCTCGGGCTGGACGACGTGGCCGTCATCGCCTTGGCCAAGAAGGAAGAGGAGGTCTACGCGCCCGGAAGGAGCACCCCCGTGCGACTCGACCGACGGAATCGTGCCCTCCACCTGCTTCAACGCATCCGCGATGAGGCCCACCGATTCGCTGTGCGGTACAACCGGAAGCTGAGGAGCAAGCGGACCATCCGAAGCGATCTCGGGGACATTCCCGGCATCGGTCCCCAGCGCCAGACCACGCTGCTCCGGCGCTTCGGATCGCTGAAAGGGGTGCGCGAAGCCACGAAGGAGGAGATCGCTCGCATCCCCGGCTTCTCCGAGGCGCTCGCCAGCCGGATTCTCACGTATCTGGGGCGCTGAAGAGCCAGGCAGGAATCTTGCAACGTTTCCCCGCCCGGAGGCGTATGACACGTGTTCTCGGCCGATGTACCGGGCCTTGGCGCGTCCTACGAGCCTTCCTAAGTTACTCGGTCTATCCAGCAATCATGATCCCAATGGAGGAAACCCGGATGAAGATCCGTTACGGACTCGTCCTGGCTATGACCCTCGGTCTCGGACTCGTCGGCTGTGCGTCCGGCGGGGGCGGGTCCGGTGGTGGCGGCCTGGATGCCATTCTCGCCCAGGGCGAAGGCACCGGCGAGCCGCCGCGTGAGACCCCGAACACCGAAGCCGCCGAGCAGGCCCTCGAGGCCGCCTCGGAAGCCGAGGAAGACGGCGACGACGCCCAGGCCCGCATGCACTACCAGCAGGCCCTCACGGCCGCAAACGCAGCCGTCGCGGAGGATGAGACGAACCCGCTGGCCCATAGGCTGGCCGGTCTCGCCGAGCTCGGCCTCGAGAACTACGAGGCCGCGGGCCGTCACTTCGACCGGGCCATCGAGCTTCGCCCGGTGTACGAGTTCCAGCTCGTGGAGACGCGTGAGAACGCCTGGATCGACCTCTACCAGGAGGCGACTCCGTTCGTCCAGTCGGGCGACTACGAGGGCGCGGTAGAGTACTTCGAGAACGCGGACGCCATCTACCAGGGTCGTCCCGAGGCGATGATCACCCTCGGTCAGATCTACGCCCAGCTCCGTCAGCACGACGAGTCGGTGGAGAACATCGACGCGGCCCTCGCGTTCCGGGACACGGAGATGTACTCCGTCGTCGACTCCGCCACGCAGGCCGGGTGGGACGAGCAGATGGAAGGTCTTCCGCTGCTCAAGGCGCAGGTCCTCGCCGACGGCGGCCGCTTCGAGGAAGCGGTCGTGATGTACGAGGATCTCTCGGCGCAGGATCCGGCCAACGTCGACCTGAAGCGCGGTCACGCCGCCATCCTCATGGAGCTGGATCGGCAGGACGAGGCCTTCGCCATCTACGACGAGATGATGAACATGCCCGGGCTGTCGCCTGGAGACCTGTTCAGTATCGGGGTGGGCTTCTACCAGGGCAGTGATTATGCACTTGCCGCTCAGGCCTTCGGTCGAGCCGCCGAGGTGAGCGTGAACGATCGTGACGCCTTGGAGATGTGGGCCCGATCGCTCCAGCTCGGTGAGATGTTCGCCGAGGTCCCGCCCGTGGCGGAACGCTGGCTCGAGCTCGACCCCAACAGCCAGAACGCCTGGCTGATCCTGGCCCAGTCGGCCAACCAGTCCGGCGACACGGAGACGACGCAGGAGGCCGTGCAGGCCGTGGAGGCCCTCGAGGCGTCCGTGCAGGATCTCCAGATGACCCGGTTCGGGAACGGCGGAGCCAGCGTCACCGGCTCGCTCATCAACAAGAGCCTCGACGCCGGGGCCTCGGTCACCATGCGGTTCACCTTCTACGACAACTCGGGGTCGCCCATCGGGACCGTCACCGAGACCGTGTCCGTGGGTGATGTCGACATGGCCGAGATCTTCCAGCTCCAGTTCGACTCCACCGAGCAGGTCGGTGGGTACGGCTACCAGCTGACCACCGGCTGAGCCGGTCCACGCTGACGAAGCGTCTTCGGGCGGCCCGGGCTTCGGCTCGGGCCGCCCGTCGTTGGTAGGTGGAGCGTCTCGGGACCATTGTACTTCTTCGAGAGCCTTCTACATTTCCTCCCCACGCGGGAGTAGCTCAGTTGGTAGAGCATCAGCTTCCCAAGCTGAGGGTCGCCG